>NZ_CP118735.1:0-85000 GCF_032595075.1 Streptococcus sp. 29887
ATGAATAAAGAACAACAATTCTGGCAACGATTTATTGAACTAGTCCAAGCAAGTTTCAAAGCTTCCATTTATGATTTTTACGTTGCAGATGCAAGATTACTAAACCTAGAACAACAAGTAGCCACCATCTTCTTAAATCGCCCATTTAAAAAAGATTTCTGGGAAACAAACTTTGAGGAGCTAATGATTGCGGCTAGTTTTGAAATTTTCGGTGAACCGCTCACTACTCGCTACCAATTTACAGAGGAAGTTACTAAAGTAGTTTCTCCGACTAGAACAACATACAGCCCTTCCACTCCAGCTTCTACAACAGATATAGCAGAGGGAGTACTACAGCCTGTTCATTCTGATATAAAATCCCAATATACCTTTTCAAACTTTGTTCAAGGAGATAACAATCATTGGGCAAAAGCGGCTGCACTAGCTGTTTCTGATAACTTAGGAGAGCTCTATAATCCACTATTTATCTTTGGTGGACCAGGTTTAGGGAAAACTCATATTCTAAATGCAATCGGTAATAAAGTCCTAGCTGACAATCCTCATGCAAAAATAAAGTATGTTTCATCAGAAACTTTTATCAATGAGTTATTGGAACACATGAGATTAAATAAAATGAAGCAGTTCAAAGAAATCTATCGTAATCTTGACCTGCTCCTCATTGATGATATCCAATCCATTCAGAAAAAAGAAACCACGCAAGAAGAATTTTTCCATACTTTCAATGCACTCCATCAAAAAAATAAACAAATAGTCCTGACAAGTGATAGAAACCCTGACTATCTAGACAATCTTGAAGAACGATTAGTCACTCGTTTTAAGTGGGGCTTAACGAGTGAAATCACACCTCCTGACTTTGAAACACGTATTGCTATTTTACGCAATAAATGCGAGGCTTTCCCTTATGATTTCACTAATGATACCCTGTCCTACTTAGCAGGTCAATTTGATTCCAACGTCCGTGATCTTGAGGGAGCATTGAAAGACATTAATCTACTTGCTACCATGCGAAATCTGTCTGAGATAACAGTAGAAGTAGCTGCTGAAGCCATTCGTTCTAGGAAGCAAACAAACCCTCAAAACATGGTCATTCCGATTGAAAAAATCCAAACAGAAGTTGGAAATTTCTATGGAGTTAGCCTCAAAGAAATAAAGGGCTCTAAACGTGTCCAACACATTGTTCACGCGCGCCAGGTTGCTATGTTTTTAGCCCGCGAAATGACAGACAACTCTTTGCCAAAAATTGGTAGAGAATTTGGTAATCGTGACCATACAACAGTCATGCATGCCTATAACAAGATTAAAAGTTTGCTAATGGATGATGATAATTTGGAAATCGAAATAACCAGTATCAAAAATAAAATTCGATGACCTGTGTATAAGTTTTAAAAAATCCATCTACTTTTCCACAAGTTGTGAACAAGCTATTTTTCTTGAAAATTATGGCTTTGACCTACTTTTCCACAGAATACACAGGGCCTACTACTACTACTAACCTTATAAATAATAAATAAAGGAGTTTCCATGATTCAATTTTCAATTAACAAAAATGTATTTCTCCAAGCACTAAATACAACCAAACGAGCAATCAGCACAAAAAATGCTATTCCCATTCTTTCAACTGTTAAAATCACGGTTACTAGTGATGGAATTACTTTAACAGGTTCTAATGGACAGATTTCTATCGAACATTTTATTTCTATCCAGGATGAAAATGCAGGTCTGTTGATAAGCTCACCTGGCGCTATTCTTTTAGAAGCAGGCTTCTTTATCAATATTGTATCTAGCCTACCTGATGTCGTAGTTGATTTTAATGAAATCGAGCAAAAGCAAGTTGTACTAACAA
This sequence comes from Streptococcus sp. 29887, assembly GCF_032595075.1. NCBI lineage: Bacteria > Bacillati > Bacillota > Bacilli > Lactobacillales > Streptococcaceae > Streptococcus > Streptococcus iners. The sequence continues at coordinate 1,844 of NZ_CP118735.1, forward strand.
GTGGTAAATCTGAAATTACTTTGAAAGGTAAAGATGCGGAACAGTATCCTCGTCTGCAAGAAGTGCCAACTTCAAAACCTCTGGTCCTAGAAACAAAAGTACTCAAACAAACAATCAACGAAACAGCTTTTGCAGCTTCCTTGCAAGAAAGTCGCCCAATCCTAACAGGTGTTCACTTTGTCTTGACAGATAATAAAAATCTAAAAACAGTTGCGACAGACTCACACCGTATGAGCCAACGTAAATTGGTTCTTGAAAAAGCAGGTGATGATTTTAACGTGGTAATTCCAAGCCGTTCTCTTCGCGAATTTACAGTTGTTTTCACAGATGATATTGAAACTGTGGAAGTATTCTTCTCAAACAATCAAATTCTTTTCAGAAGCGAGCATATTAGCTTCTATACACGTTTGCTTGAAGGAACCTATCCAGATACAGACCGCCTGATTCCAACAGAATTCAAAACAGTTGCTGTCTTTGACACAGCTAATCTTCGTCATTCAATGGAACGTGCCCGTCTGCTTTCAAATGCAACTCAGAATGGTACAGTAAAACTTGAGATTGCTAACAATATTGTCACAGCTCATGTAAACTCACCAGAAGTTGGACGTGTAAACGAAGAATTGGATACCTTAGAAGTGACTGGTGAAGACTTGGTAATTAGTTTTAACCCTACTTACTTGATTGAAGCCTTGAAGGCTACCAATAGTGAGCAGGTCAAAATTAGCTTTATTTCCTCTGTTCGTCCATTTACAGTGGTACCAAATAGCGAAGGGGATGACCTCATTCAATTGGTGACACCAGTTCGAACCAACTAATTCCATCATAAACGGCTAGTTTAGCCGTTTTTATGTTATACTGAAAGAAATAGAACTAAAGGAGTATCTATGTACCAATTAGGAACCTTTGTCGAAATGAAAAAGCCCCATGCCTGTGTCATCAAATCGACCGGCAAGAAGGCCAATAAGTGGGAGGTTATCCGACTAGGAGCGGATATTAAAATCCGCTGCAGTAATTGTGACCATGTTGTTATGATGAGCCGGCATGATTTTGAACGAAAAATGAAACAAGTTCTGCCGAGTGAAGCTTAGTTGACAGTTTGCAACTGCTGGTTGCGATTTTTTCCTAAAAATTGCTAGTCAACTCTTCCTTTCTAAGCTATAATAGACTTAGAAAAAAGAGGAGGAAATGATCATGAAGCAGTTAGCACAGCAAATTCGAGTTTTACGCACAACAAAGAACCTATCACAAGATGAATTGGCAGTGAAACTCTATATTTCACGTTAAGCCATTTCCAAGTGGGAAAATGGGGAAGCAACGCCAGATAGTGACAAACTGGTCCAGCTGGCAGAAATCCGTGGTGTTAGTTTGGATTATCTGGTTTTAGGAAAAGAACCTGAGAAGGAAATTGTTGTGGAACAACGAGGAAAAATGAATGGTTGGGAATACTTGTACGAAGAATCCAAACGACCTCTTACAAGAGGAGATGTTGTCGTTCTCATTTTTTTTGCAGTTATATTTTTAGGTGGATTATTCATTAAGCATTATTTTTAACGAAGCTTGCCAAACAGCAAGCTTTTTCTCTATTTTTCTGCTATAATAGTCGTGATTGAATTTTTAATTGGAGAGTAAAAAAACATGGCTTTAACAGCAGGAATCGTCGGTTTACCAAACGTTGGTAAATCAACCCTATTTAACGCAATTACCAAGGCAGGAGCAGAGGCTGCAAACTATCCTTTCGCGACTATTGATCCAAACGTCGGCATGGTAGAAGTGCCCGATGAGCGTTTGCAGAAGTTGACAGAACTCATCACCCCTAAAAAGACAGTTCCAACGACTTTTGAATTTACCGATATTGCCGGTATCGTAAAAGGTGCCTCTAAAGGTGAGGGACTTGGAAACAAATTCTTGGCCAATATTCGTGAGGTTGATGCCATTGTCCACGTGGTGCGTGCCTTTGATGATGAAAATGTCATGCGTGAACAAGGTCGTGAAGACGCCTTTGTGGACCCAATCGCAGATATTGATACCATTAACCTGGAATTGATTTTGGCGGACCTAGAGAGCATCAACAAGCGTTATGCGCGTGTAGAAAAAATGGCACGTACGCAAAAAGACAAGGATTCTGTCGCAGAATTTGCAGTTCTTGAAAAAATCAAGCCTGTCTTGGAAGATGGAAAATCTGCCCGTACAGTTGACTTCACAGATGAAGAACAAAAAATCGTTAAGCAACTCTTCCTCTTGACGACCAAGCCAGTCCTCTATGTTGCCAATGTCGATGAAGACAAGGTAGCAGATCCTGAGTCTATCAGCTATGTTCAGCAAATCCGTGACTTTGCGGCAACAGAAAATGCAGAAGTTGTGGTCATTTCTGCGCGTGCAGAAGAGGAAATTTCAGAACTAGACGATGAAGACAAGGGTGAGTTTTTAGAAGCCCTTGGTCTGACAGAATCTGGCGTGGATAAATTGACCCGTGCAGCCTACCACTTGCTTGGACTTGGAACTTACTTTACCGCAGGGGAAAAAGAAGTGCGTGCTTGGACCTTCAAGCGTGGCATGAAAGCTCCTCAGTGTGCTGGTATTATCCACTCAGACTTCGAAAAAGGCTTTATTCGTGCGGTGACCATGTCTTATGATGATTTGATGACCTACGGCTCTGAGAAGGCTGTTAAGGAAGCAGGACGCCTTCGTGAAGAAGGAAAAGAGTACGTTGTTCAAGATGGGGACATCATGGAGTTCCGCTTTAACGTCTAATAGAAAATTAGGTTGGAAAGTATTTTCCAGCCTTTTGGTATGTAAGGAGAAAAAATGACACGATTGATCATCGGTTTGGGAAATCCCGGAGACCGTTATTTTGAAACAAAACATAACGTTGGTTTTATGTTGCTGGATAAGATTGCCAAACGTGAAAATGTGACCTTTAGTCACGATAAGATTTTCCAAGCAGACATTGCCACAACCTTTATTGATGGTGAAAAAATTTACCTGGTTAAACCAACGACTTTCATGAATGAATCAGGTAAGGCTGTCCATGCCTTGATGGCCTATTATGGATTGGATGAGACCGATATTCTGGTGGCTTATGATGATTTGGACATGGCAGTTGGGAAAATCCGTTTCCGTCAAAAAGGATCAGCGGGAGGCCACAATGGGATAAAATCCATTGTCAAGCATATTGGAACGCAGGAATTTGACCGTATTAAGATTGGTATAGGTCGTCCAAAAGGAAAAATGAGCGTTGTAAACCATGTCTTGTCTGGCTTTGATACAGAGGATCGTATTGAGATTGATTTGGCCTTAGATAAACTTGACAAGGCTGTCAATGTATATCTAGAAGAAGATGACTTTGATACCATTATGAGAAAGTTTAACGGATAATGAATATACTCGATTTACTTCATAAGAACAAGCAAATCAATCAATGGCAGTCAGGATTGAATAAATCAACTCGTCAGTTACTTTTAGGATTATCCGGAACTAGTAAGTCATTGGTAATGGCGACAGCCTATGATAGTCTGGCTGAGAAAATAATGATTGTGACTGCTACTCAAAATGAAGCAGAGAAATTAGTTGCAGATTTAACAGCCATAATTGGAAATGAGCACATTTACAACTTCTTTACAGATGATAGTCCAATTGCGGAATTTGTCTTTGCATCAAAAGAACGAACTCAATCAAGAATTGACAGTTTAAACTTTTTAACAGATGCTACTAGTTCAGGTATCCTAGTTGCCAGTATAGCTGCCTGTCGGATATTGTTGCCAAATCCAGAGGTTTTTAAAGCTTCTAACATCCGACTGGAAGTTGGTAAAGAAATAGAAGTTGACAATCTTGTAAAGAAACTTGTCAATATCGGATATAAAAAGGTAGCTCGTGTCTTAACTCAGGGAGAATTTAGCCAACGAGGTGATATTCTAGATATTTTTGACATGCAAGCAGAAGCTCCTTATCGAATGGAATTTTTTGGAGATGAGATTGATGGTATTCGTATCTTTGATGTTGACAGTCAAAAATCCTTAGAAAATCTTGAAAGTATATCCATCTCTCCAGCTTCCGACATTATTTTGTCTTCGGAAGACTATAGCAGAGCTAGCCGATACATTCAGACAGCTATTGACCAATCGACCCTAGAGGAGCAAGAATCTTACTTACGAGAAGTTTTAGCGGACATGCAGACGGAGTACCGGCATCCAGATTTGCGTAAATTCTTGTCCTGTTTGTATGAACAAACCTGGACCTTGTTGGATTATTTGCCAAAGGGTTCTCCCTTATTTTTGGATGATTTTCATAAAATTTCCGATAAGCAGGCTCAGTTTGAAAAAGAAATTGCAGACTTGTTGACAGATGATTTACATAAGGGTAAATCAGTGTCAAGTTTGAATTATTTTGCCTCAACTTACGCTGAATTGAGAAAATACAAACCAGCTACCTTCTTTTCAAGTTTTCAAAAGGGGTTAGGAAATGTAAAATTCGATGCTCTTTACCAATTTACCCAGCATCCTATGCAGGAATTTTTCCATCAAATTCCTCTATTGAAAGAAGAACTAGCTCGGTATAGAAAATCAAAACATACAGTCATTATTCAAGCAAGTTCTGAAGTAAGTTTACAAACTTTACAGAAATCTTTACAGGAGTATGACATCCAACTCCCTACCTATACTCCAGATAAATTAGTAGAAGGTCAGCAACAATTGACTACTGGTCAGTTAGCTTCAGGTTTTCATTTGATGGATGAGAAGCTAGTTCTTATTACTGAGAAAGAGATTTTTAATAAAAAAATCAAACGCAAGGTCCGTCGAACAAATATTTCCAATGCTGAGCGCATTAAGGATTATAGTGAACTAGCTGTCGGTGACTACGTTGTTCACCATGTCCATGGGATTGGCCAATATTTAGGGATAGAAACCATTGAAATCTCAGGCATCCACCGTGACTATGTGACTGTGCAGTATCAAAATGCTGACCGCATCTCCATTCCAGTAGAGCAAATAGATTTACTTTCTAAATATCTAGCATCCGATGGAAAAGCTCCAAAAGTCAATAAACTAAACGATGGTCGTTTCCAACGAACCAAGCAAAAGGTTCAGAAGCAGGTAGAGGACATTGCGGATGATTTGATCAAGCTTTACGCTGAGCGTAGCCAACTGAAAGGTTTTGCTTTTTCGCCTGACGATGACAATCAGGTGGAATTTGACAACTACTTTACACACGTGGAAACTGATGATCAACTCCGTTCTATTGATGAAATCAAGAAGGATATGGAAAAAGATTCTCCCATGGATCGTCTTTTGGTTGGGGATGTCGGCTTTGGTAAGACAGAGGTAGCCATGCGGGCTGTCTTCAAGGCTGTCAATGATGGCAAACAAGTAGCTATCCTTGTTCCAACAACAGTTTTAGCCCAACAACACTATGCTAATTTCCAGGAACGATTTGCTGAATTCCCTGTCAATGTCGATGTCTTGAGTCGTTTTAAAACAAAAGCAGAGCAAGAAAAAACGCTAGAAAAGCTAAAAAAAGGTCAAGTTGACATCATCATTGGTACCCATAGGCTATTATCTAAAGATGTTGTGTTTGCTGATTTAGGTTTACTGGTCATTGACGAAGAGCAACGTTTTGGTGTCAAGCACAAGGAACGTTTGAAGGAACTCAAGAAAAAAATTGATGTCCTGACCTTGACAGCAACCCCAATTCCTCGAACATTACAAATGTCCATGCTAGGTATTCGAGATTTGTCAGTCATAGAAACACCGCCGACCAATCGTTATCCTGTTCAAACCTATGTCATGGAAACAAATCCTTCCGTTATACGAGATGCTATTCTCCGTGAAATTGATCGAGGTGGACAGGTTTACTATCTTTACAATAAAGTTGACACCATTGAGCAGAAAGTTTCAGAATTGAAAGAATTGGTCCCAGAAGCAAGCATCGGTTATGTTCATGGAAAAATGTCGGAAATTCAACTTGAAAACACTCTGTATGCTTTTGTTGAAGGGGAATACGATATCTTAGTGACAACAACGATTATTGAAACTGGTGTTGATATTCCAAATGCAAACACCCTTTTTATAGAAAATGCAGACCATATGGGATTGTCAACTTTGTATCAACTTCGTGGGCGTGTCGGGCGTTCTAGTCGGATTGCCTATGCCTATCTCATGTACTGTCCAGACAAGTCCTTGACAGAAGTAGCGGAAAAACGATTGGAGGCTATTAAAGGCTTTACTGAATTAGGCTCTGGTTTCAAAATTGCTATGCAGGATTTGTCGATTAGAGGTGCTGGAAATATTTTAGGTGCTGCCCAGTCAGGCTTTATAGATTCTGTAGGATATGAATTGTACTCTCAATTGTTAGAGCAAGCAATTTTAGAGAAACAAGGGAAGACTGCCCAACGTCAGAAAAGTAATTCTGAGGTTCATTTACAGATTGATGCCTACCTACCAAGTGACTATATTGCTGATCAACGGCAAAAAATTGAAATTTACAAGCGTATCAAGAATATTGACAGTCGTGTAAACTATCAAGATTTACAGGAAGAGTTAATGGACCGTTTTGGAGAATATCCAGACGTAGTTGCTTACTTGCTGGAAATTGGTTTGCTTAAGTCCTATCTTGACCAAGTTTTCTGTCACTCAGTTATGAAACGACAACACCAAGTAACTGTTACATTTGAAGCAATGGCAGGTCAACTATTTTTAACGCAAGATTACTTTGAAGCCTTATCTGCAACTAAATTAAAGGCTCAAATAACAGAAAATAAAGGTAAATTGGCAGTTATTTTTAATGTTCAGCAGAAAAAAGACTATGAGATTTTAGAAGAATTACTTGCTTTTGCTGAAAAACTACAAGAAATCAAGACTAGAAAAACATTATAAATTTTTCAATTAAATGAAAAAATGGTAAAATATGTAGTTGAGGTAAAGGTATGAGATTAGATAAATATTTAAAAGTATCTCGCATTATCAAGCGCAGAACGGTAGCAAAAGAAGTTGCAGATAAGGGACGGATTAAAGTCAACGGTATTTTGGCCAAGTCATCAACAGATTTAAAAGTTGATGATCAGGTTGAAATCCAATTCGGCAATAAGTTGCTAACTGTGAAGGTCCTTGAGATGAAAGATTCTACAAAAAAAGAAGATGCACTGAAGATGTATGAAATCATCAGTGAAAAAAGGATAGACGCGGATGAGAAAATCTAAAATCCTGCAATTGAATAATGCCTTTATTCAATCAGAACGCACAAAATCTCAACATAAACTGGCAGAGCGACAAGAGAAAAATCGTTTTATGGCTGCTATTTTGATTCTGGTTATTTTTCTATTTATGTTGCCAGCCTATAATCTTGTGGTGACCTATACAGATATTCAGAAGCAGGAAAAAAAGCTTGCTGAATTGGAAAAAAACTATGCTGAGTTGACAAAAGAACAAAAACAAGTAGCTGAAATGGTCACAAAATTAAAGAATGAGGACTATGCTGCCAAGTATGTTCGGGCTAAGTATCAATACTCTAAAGAAGGGGAATTTGTCTATAATATTCCGGGGCTACCAAAATGACAGATTCTATTTTTAAAGTCGTGGAACAATTTTTACAACATTCTGAAGAGAAGTTGGAAGAGTTATCCCAAAAAAATCAGGAATTAAAATTAGACGAAAAGGATTTATAGAAAGGAGGGAGTATGCAAAAGAAACTGCTCGTATGGTTATTGCCAGTTTTATTTGGATGGCAGGTGGTTGATAGTACAGAAATACCGTTTAAACTCACAGCGCAAGAAGAATATGAATTGACACAGACTGTATATGATCAGTATTTTCAGACTATCCCTCAAAATCCAAATGTATTTCAAACAGAAACACTTTATTCTGATTTAGAACTGACAGATGTAGCTGGTCAATTACAACCCAATCAAGCTTTTTCCATCACAGATGTGGCTGTGAATTCAAAAAAAGAGTTGGTTTTTCAGGTTGATAATACCTCCTATATTCTGGCAGATACCAGCAAACTATTTGCTGATGTCGTTTTAACAGAAAAACTTGTTGAACAGACCTATTGGACTAATAAAAATCTTACACTTCTATCTACTCCGATAGCAAATCAAGCTAAGGAAGTAAAAACAGATTTGAAGTCCTATCAAGCTGTCAATGTTTCTAAAATTGCTACAACTCCTCTGGGTGATTTTGCTTATATCGCAGACAAGGGTTGGATAGCTATAGACGATTTAGCTACAGTTGACAATAGGATGGAAGCAGTTCAAGACTTGCTCACACAGAAATATTCTAAAAACAACATAGGAATATATGTTAAGCAACTTTCAACTGGTCAGTCAGCAGGTCTTAATCAAGATAAGGTATTTTATTCTGCTAGTATTGCTAAACTACCTATTCTTTACTATGTTCAGGAGCAAATCAATGCAGGACAGGTTGATTTAACGACTAAAGTGAAGTACACGGCAGATTCTATGTCCTTTCCAGGTGCCTATGTTGTTGGCGGTAGTGGGTCTTTATCTAAAACACCAGACAATAAAGAATACTCGGTAGAAGAATTAATCAACAAGACTGCTAAAGAGTCGGATAATGTAGCCAGCAATTTACTTTCTTACTATGTGACACATCAGTTTAATGACGACTTCTACCAGAATATTACTGCTATTACAGGTAGTAAGTGGGATATGGTTACACGTGAAACAACGGCAGAAGTTGCTGGAAAAATGATGGAAGCCTTGTATGAACAAGAAGGTTATGTTTTAGAAAGTCTTATATCAACGCAGTTTGATAACCAACGTATTTCAAAAGACATTGCTGTTCCGGTTGCTCACAAAATTGGTGATGCGGATGATGTCAAGCACGATGTAGCCATTGTTTATGCAGAATCTCCCTTTGTCCTATCTATTTTCACGGATAAATCAAGCTATGATGAGATTACACAAATTGCAAATGATGTTTACGGGATTTTAAAGTAAATGAAAAATAAATTTTTAAAAGTGACACTGGATGGTCACTTTTTTGATAAACATGAGAAAGTACTAGTAGCCGTGTCAGGTGGATTGGATTCCATGAATTTATTTCACCTCCTATACGAATACAGACAAGAATTAAGTATTGAACTTGGTATAGCCCATATAAATCATGGACAACGGGAGGAATCCGTTCTTGAGGAGAATTATCTCAAGCAATTGGCAGAGGAATGTAAAATCCCCTTCTATCTATCGCATTTTAAAGGAAGATTTTCAGAAGAAGCTGCTAGGAAATGGCGTTATGCATTTTTTGCGGACATCATGGAGCAGGAAGGATATACCGCTCTCGTCACAGCCCACCATGCTGATGATCAAGCAGAAACTGTTTTAATGCGATTGATTAGGGGAAGCCGTTTGCGTCATATTTCTGCCATTCAGCCTATCCAGCCTTTTGCAAATGGAGAACTCATTCGACCGCTCTTGTCTTTTAAAAAGTCTGATTTTAATAATGTATTTCATTTTGAAGATGCTAGTAATCAAAGTTTAAACTATTTCAGAAATAGGGTAAGGAATGATTATCTACCAAAATTAAAACAGGAAAATCCTAAAATTGAGCTTGCTGTCAATAACCTTGCAACTGACACTAGAAATCTATTACAGGCGTTACGAGATTTAACAAAGGATTTATCTGTTACAGATTTGACAAGTTTTCGGCAACAGACTCGGGCAGTCCAGAGGTATTTACTAGAGGAATATGTAGAAAAATTTCCTGATTTACAATTATCCCGTTCCCAGTTTGACGAGGTTCTTCATATTTTGCAATCAAAAGCGAATTATAAACATCTACTAAAAAATAATTATGTTTTAGAAAAAGATTATCATAGTTTCACAATTGATAAAATAGGACCTCAGACGGATGAGCAAATAGAACCAATCATGATAGAATCAGAAGGTATTTTTTCTTATGGTTCGTATATTTTCTCACTCAATCACCCAATGGCAGATGCAGAGCAGGTTTTACATTTTCCAAGTCATCTACCTATTCTAGTACGAGGAAGACAGGCGGGAGATACTATTCGAATAAACGGCGTCACAAAAAAACTCCGTCGTTGGTTTATTGATAATAAAATACCTCAGAAAGTTCGACAAGAGGCCATTATCATTGAACAGGCTGGTAAAATTTATGGAATTGTCAATCTTGCTAGCAGTGATTTGAGTAAATCAATAAAAAATGATATAATCAAAGCTACCTTATATATTAAAATGAAAGAGTAGAACAACTATGTTGGACAAAGATATTAAGAAAATTCTTGTTTCAGAAGAAAAAATTATTGCAAAGTGCAAAGAACTTGGTCAAATTCTAGCAAAAGACTATGCGGACAAGAACCCTATTCTTGTTGGAATTTTGAAAGGTTCGATTCCATTCATGGCAGAATTGATGAAGCATATTGATACGCATATCGAAACGGACTATATGGTTGTTTCAAGTTATCATGGTGGTACAGAAAGTAGCGGAACTGTTAAAATCATTAAGGATTTGGATAACAGTGTTGCAGGTCGACATATCATCTTCGTAGAGGATATTATTGACACTGGTCGCACATTAAAAGAATTGAAAGAACTCTTTGCTTTGCGTCAGGCAGCTTCTATTAAAATTGCCACTCTTCTTGATAAACCAGAAGGTCGTGTTGTTGAAATCGAGCCAGACTATACTTGTTTCACTATTCCAAATGAATTTGTAGTTGGATTTGGATTAGACTACGATGAAAACTACCGTAATCTTCCTTATGTTGGTGTACTAAAAGAGGAAGTTTATACAAAATAGAAAAAGGTTTCCTACTATATTATGAACAATCAACCAAATAAAGGATTTATTAAAAATCCTTTTCTCATTATTCTAGTTATTGCGACTATTCTAACGGCATTCCAGTTCTTTAATGCCGGTCAGCAGGTTGCTACTCAAGAAATTAGCTATTCACAAGTTATTACTGAACTTAAGAATAACAATGTGTCAGAATTGACCTATCAACCAGATTCAAGCGTTATTGAAATTACTGGTAAATATAAGACAGAGCAGACAGCTAAGGATGAATTAGCTTCTTCTATTAAGTTATTCCAAGTTTCTAATACTGTTACTTATAAAAACTTCAAATCTCTTATTCTTCCGTCTGAAACAAACTTGTCAGAATTACAAACCCTAGCAAATGAAAATGGTGTTAAGGTAACGATTAAGCCGGAAAGTTCCAATGGGCTATGGTTAAATATTATCTTTAATTTATTGCCACTTGTTATCGTTGGTGTATTCTTCATGATGATGATGAACCAAGGCGGTGGTGGAGCTCGAGGTGCCATGAACTTTGGACGAAACAAAGCAAAAGCTCTTGAGCAAAGCAATATCAAAGTTCGTTTCTCAGATGTCGCAGGTGCAGAAGAAGAAAAACAAGAATTGGTAGAAGTGGTAGAATTTTTGAAAGATCCTAAACGCTTTACCAAACTTGGTGCCCGTATTCCGGCAGGTGTCTTGTTGGAGGGACCTCCAGGAACAGGTAAAACCTTGCTTGCCAAGGCTGTAGCAGGCGAAGCAGGTGTGCCATTCTTCTCTATCTCTGGTTCAGATTTCGTAGAAATGTTTGTCGGTGTCGGTGCCAGCCGTGTTCGTTCACTCTTTGAAGATGCCAAAAAAGCAGCACCAGCTATTATTTTCATCGATGAAATTGATGCTGTCGGTCGCCAACGTGGTGTCGGAATGGGTGGCGGCAACGATGAACGTGAACAAACCCTTAACCAACTCTTGATTGAAATGGATGGTTTTGAAGGCAATGAAGGTATTATCGTCATTGCTGCAACCAACCGTAGTGATGTTCTCGATCCAGCCCTTCTTCGTCCAGGACGTTTTGACCGTAAAGTATTGGTTGGTCGCCCAGATGTCAAGGGTCGTGAAGCAATCCTTAAAGTTCATGCTAAAAACAAACCTCTGGCTCCGGATGTTGATTTGAAATTAGTAGCTCAACAAACACCAGGATTTGTTGGTGCTGATTTGGAAAATGTTCTTAACGAAGCAGCCCTTGTAGCCGCACGCCGAAACAAGACTGTAATTGATGCGTCAGATATCGACGAAGCAGAAGACCGTGTTATTGCTGGTCCGTCCAAGAAAGACCGTCAAGTTTCAGCTAAGGAGCGTGAAATTGTTGCTTATCACGAAGCTGGTCACACGATTGTTGGACTTGTTTTGTCAAATGCTCGCGAAGTTCATAAAGTTACTATTGTACCTCGCGGTCGTGCAGGTGGATATATGATTGCCCTTCCGAAAGAAGATCAAATGCTACTTTCAAAAGAAGATATGAAGGAGCAATTGGCTGGGCTTATGGGTGGTCGAGTAGCAGAAGAAATTATCTTCAATACTCAAACCACAGGTGCCTCAAATGACTTTGAGCAAGCAACACAGATGGCGCGTGCTATGGTTGCTGAATATGGTATGAGTGAAAAAATGGGACCAATGCAGTATGAAGGTAGTCATGCTATGTTTGGTGGGCAAACAACTCACAAACACATATCAGAACAAACTGCTTATGAATTAGATAATGAAGTCCGTGATTTATTAAATGAAGCACGCAATAAAGCAGCTGAAATTATTCAGTCTAATCGCGAAACTCATAAACTAATTGCAGAAGCATTACTTAAATATGAAACTCTCGACAGTGTTCAAATCAAATCTCTCTATGAGACAGGCAAAATGCCAGAGAATATTGAACATGAAAACGAAGATGTTCATCCTCTTTCTTATGAAGAAGTAAAAGAGAAGATTGATACAAAATAATAAATTACAGCTGATAATCATTTTAGGTTATCAGTTTTTATTATTTCATAAAAAATCTACAAAAAGTGTTGACAAGGTCAAATGAAGATGATAGAATAATTGAGTTGTCAAATCTGAAGCGACACAACACGAAAAAAGAAATTAAAAAAGTTTCAAAAAAGTGTTGACAAGCAGTTGAAGAAATGATAAACTAAGATAGTTGTCGCGAGAGAGCGATAACAACAAGACCTTTGAAAATTAAAGAAGACGAACCAAACGTGCAGGGTGATTTATCGAATGATAAATCGTCAATGAACAAAAACAATAAAACGGAAAGCTAGTGATAGCTTGAGTTTGAATCAAAACTTTTTATGAGAGTTTGATCCTGGCTCAGGACGAACGCTGGCGGCGTGCCTAATACATGCAAGTGGAACGCACTTATTTCACCGGAGCTTGCTCCACCGAGATAAGTGAGTCGCGAACGGGTGAGTAACGCGTAGGTAACCTGCCTCATAGCGGGGGATAACTATTGGAAACGATAGCTAATACCGCATAACAACATTTATCGCATGGTAGATGTTTGAAAGGAGCAATTGCTTCACTATGAGATGGACCTGCGTTGTATTAGCTAGTTGGTGGGGTAACGGCTCACCAAGGCATCGATACATAGCCGACCTGAGAGGGTGATCGGCCACACTGGGACTGAGACACGGCCCAGACTCCTACGGGAGGCAGCAGTAGGGAATCTTCGGCAATGGGGGCAACCCTGACCGAGCAACGCCGCGTGAGTGAAGAAGGTTTTCGGATCGTAAAGCTCTGTTGTAAGAGAAGAACTGTGAGAAGAGTGGAAAGTTTCTCACTTGACGGTATCTTACCAGAAAGGGACGGCTAACTACGTGCCAGCAGCCGCGGTAATACGTAGGTCCCGAGCGTTGTCCGGATTTATTGGGCGTAAAGCGAGCGCAGGCGGTTTGATAAGTCTGAAGTAAAAGGCTGTGGCTTAACCATAGTACGCTTTGGAAACTGTCAAACTTGAGTGCAGAAGGGGAGAGTGGAATTCCATGTGTAGCGGTGAAATGCGTAGATATATGGAGGAACACCGGTGGCGAAAGCGGCTCTCTGGTCTGTAACTGACGCTGAGGCTCGAAAGCGTGGGGAGCGAACAGGATTAGATACCCTGGTAGTCCACGCCGTAAACGATGAGTGCTAGGTGTTGGGTCCTTTCCGGGACTCAGTGCCGCAGCTAACGCATTAAGCACTCCGCCTGGGGAGTACGACCGCAAGGTTGAAACTCAAAGGAATTGACGGGGGCCCGCACAAGCGGTGGAGCATGTGGTTTAATTCGAAGCAACGCGAAGAACCTTACCAGGTCTTGACATCCCAGTGACCGCCCTAGAGATAGGGTTTCTCTTCGGAGCACTGGTGACAGGTGGTGCATGGTTGTCGTCAGCTCGTGTCGTGAGATGTTGGGTTAAGTCCCGCAACGAGCGCAACCCCTATTGTTAGTTGCCATCATTCAGTTGGGCACTCTAGCGAGACTGCCGGTAATAAACCGGAGGAAGGTGGGGATGACGTCAAATCATCATGCCCCTTATGACCTGGGCTACACACGTGCTACAATGGCTGGTACAACGAGTCGCAAGTCGGTGACGGCAAGCTAATCTCTTAAAGCCAGTCTCAGTTCGGATTGTAGGCTGCAACTCGCCTACATGAAGTCGGAATCGCTAGTAATCGCGGATCAGCACGCCGCGGTGAATACGTTCCCGGGCCTTGTACACACCGCCCGTCACACCACGAGAGTTTGTAACACCCGAAGTCGGTGAGGTAACCTTTTAGGAGCCAGCCGCCTAAGGTGGGATAGATGATTGGGGTGAAGTCGTAACAAGGTAGCCGTATCGGAAGGTGCGGCTGGATCACCTCCTTTCTAAGGAAATGGAACCTGTACGTTAGTCTTCTTTAATTTTGAGAGGTCTTGTGGGGCCTTAGCTCAGCTGGGAGAGCGCCTGCTTTGCACGCAGGAGGTCAGCGGTTCGATCCCGCTAGGCTCCATTAACAACGGAAGTTGTTAAGATTTTGTCCATTGAAAATTGAATATCTATCAAACATTCCTGATGTATCTGCAAGGATACATTAAGAAATAGTAACAAGAAAATAAACCGAAAACGCTGTGAATATTTAATGAGTTTTCTAATTTTTTTAAAAATTAGGTTAATAAGGTTAAGTTAATAAGGGCGCACGGTGGATGCCTTGGCACTAGAAGCCGATGAAGGACGTGACTAACGACGAAATGCCTTGGGGAGCTGTAAGTAAGCAATGATCCAGGGATGTCCGAATGGGGGAACCCGGCAGGTAATGCCTGTCACTCACTACTGTTAAGGTAGTGTAGAGGAAGACGCAGTGAACTGAAACATCTAAGTAGCTGCAGGAAGAGAAAGCAAAAGCGATTGCCTTAGTAGCGGCGAGCGAAACGGCAGGAGGGCAAACCGAAGAGTTTACTCTTCGGGGTTGTAGGACTGCAATGTGGACTTAAAGAGTATAGAAGAATTACCTGGGAAGGTAAGCCAAAGAGAGTAATAGCCTCGTATTTGAAATAGTCTTTATACCTAGCAGTATCCTGAGTACGGCGAGACACGCGAAATCTCGTCGGAATCCGGGAGGACCATCTCCCAACCCTAAATACTCTCTAGTGACCGATAGTGAACCAGTACCGTGAGGGAAAGGTGAAAAGTACCCCGGAAGGGGAGTGAAATAGAACCTGAAACCGTGTGCCTACAACAAGTTCGAGCCCGTTAATGGGTGAGAGCGTGCCTTTTGTAGAATGAACCGGCGAGTTACGTTATGATGCGAGGTTAAGTTGAAGAGACGGAGCCGTAGGGAAACCGAGTCTGAATAGGGCGCTTTAGTATCATGACGTAGACCCGAAACCATGTGACCTACCCATGAGCAGGTTGAAGGTGCGGTAAGACGCACTGGAGGACCGAACCAGGGCACGTTGAAAAGTGCTTGGATGACTTGTGGGTAGCGGAGAAATTCCAAACGAACTTGGAGATAGCTGGTTCTCTCCGAAATAGCTTTAGGGCTAGCGTCGACATTAAGAATCTTGGAGGTAGAGCACTGTTTGGATGAGGGGGCCATCTCGGTTTACTGATTTCAGATAAACTCCGAATGCCAATGATTTATGGTCGGCAGTCAGACTGCGAGTGCTAAGATCCGTAGTCGAAAGGGAAACAGCCCAGACCACCAGCTAAGGTCCCAAAATAATTGTTAAGTGGAAAAGGATGTGGGGTTGCACAGACAACTAGGATGTTAGCTTAGAAGCAGCTATTCATTCAAAGAGTGCGTAATAGCTCACTAGTCGAGTGACCCTGCGCCGAAAATGTACCGGGGCTAAAACAATTTACCGAAGCTGTGGATAACACTTAGGTGTTATGGTAGGAGAGCGTTCTATGTGTGAAGAAGGTATACCGTGAGGAGTGCTGGAACGCATAGAAGTGAGAATGCCGGTATGAGTAGCGAAAGATGGGTGAGAATCCCATCCACCGTAAGACTAAGGTTTCCAGGGGAAGGCTCGTCCGCCCTGGGTTAGTCGGGACCTAAGGAGAGACCGAAAGGTGTATCCGATGGACAACAGGTTGATATTCCTGTACTAGAGTATGAAGTGATGGAGGGACGCAGTAGGCTAACTAAAGCGGGCGATTGGAAGTGCCCGTCTAAGCAGTGAGGTGTGATATGAGTCAAATGCTTGTATCTATAACATTGAGCTGTGATGGGGAGCGAAGTTAAGTAGCGAAGTTAGTGACGTCACACTGCCGAGAAAAGCTTCTAGCGTTGTATCATACTCTACCCGTACCGCAAACCGACACAGGTAGTCGAGGCGAGTAGCCTCAGGTGAGCGAGAGAACTCTCGTTAAGGAACTCGGCAAAATGACCCCGTAACTTCGGGAGAAGGGGTGCTGACTTTACGTCAGCCGCAGTGAATAGGCCCAAGCAACTGTTTATCAAAAACACAGCTCTCTGCTAAATCGTAAGATGATGTATAGGGGGTGACGCCTGCCCGGTGCTGGAAGGTTAAGAGGAGGGTTTAGCGCAAGCGAAGATCTGAATTGAAGCCCCAGTAAACGGCGGCCGTAACTATAACGGTCCTAAGGTAGCGAAATTCCTTGTCGGGTAAGTTCCGACCCGCACGAAAGGCGTAATGATTTGGGCACTGTCTCAACGAGAGACTCGGTGAAATTTTAGTACCTGTGAAGATGCAGGTTACCCGCGACAGGACGGAAAGACCCCATGGAGCTTTACTGCAGTTTGATATTGAGTATCTGTACCACATGTACAGGATAGGTAGGAGCCTACGAAGTCGGGACGCCAGTTTCGACTGAGGCGCTGTTGGGATACTACCCTTGTGTTATGGCTACTCTAACCCGGTAGGTTTATCATCTACGGAGACAGTGTCTGACGGGCAGTTTGACTGGGGCGGTCGCCTCCTAAAAGGTAACGGAGGCGCCCAAAGGTTCCCTCAGAATGGTTGGAAATCATTCGCAGAGTGTAAAGGTATAAGGGAGCTTGACTGCGAGAGCTACAACTCGAGCAGGGACGAAAGTCGGGCTTAGTGATCCGGTGGTTCCGTATGGAAGGGCCATCGCTCAACGGATAAAAGCTACCCTGGGGATAACAGGCTTATCTCCCCCAAGAGTTCACATCGACGGGGAGGTTTGGCACCTCGATGTCGGCTCGTCGCATCCTGGGGCTGTAGTCGGTCCCAAGGGTTGGGCTGTTCGCCCATTAAAGCGGCACGCGAGCTGGGTTCAGAACGTCGTGAGACAGTTCGGTCCCTATCCGTCGCGGGCGTAGGAAATTTGAGAGGATCTGCTCCTAGTACGAGAGGACCAGAGTGGACTTACCGCTGGTGTACCAGTTGTCTTGCCAAAGGCATCGCTGGGTAGCTATGTAGGGACGGGATAAACGCTGAAAGCATCTAAGTGTGAAACCCACCTCAAGATGAGATTTCCCATAACTTTATGTTAGTAAGAGCCCTGAGAGATGATCAGGTAGATAGGTTGGAAGTGGAAGTGTGGCGACACATGTAGCGGACCAATACTAATCGCTCGAGGACTTATCCTAGATAAGCAAAATTCAACGAAGTCAATATTGACAAGCGTTCGGTTTCTTGTTAGAATATAGATATTCAATTTTGAGTTGACAAAACTCAGTAGTTAAGTGACGATAGCCTAGGAGATACACCTGTTCCCATGCCGAACACAGCAGTTAAGCCCTAGAACGCCTGAAGTAGTTGGGGGTTGCCCCCTGTGAGATACGGTAGTCGCTTAGCGAATAGGGAGTTTAGCTCAGCTGGGAGAGCATCTGCCTTACAAGCAGAGGGTCAGCGGTTCGATCCCGTTAACTCCCATAGGTCCCGTAGTGTAGCGGTTATCACGTCGCCCTGTCACGGCGAAGATCGCGGGTTCGATTCCCGTCGGGACCGTTCAAATAGTCTAGGAGACTATTTGAAGTTGGAAATAGAGCAAACAGAGTTTGCGTCATATTTACGACTCGTTAGCTCAGTTGGTAGAGCAATTGACTTTTAATCAATGGGTCGCTGGTTCGAGCCCAGCACGAGTCATATGCGGGTTTGGCGGAATTGGCAGACGCACCAGATTTAGGATCTGGCGCTTTCGGGCGTGGGGGTTCAAGTCCCTTAACCCGCATAAGGAAATAATAATAGGCCGGCTTAGCTCAGTTGGTAGAGCATCTGATTTGTAATCAGAGGGTCGCGTGTTCAAGTCATGTAGCCGGCATTTGAAGAGATTGCGAACGTAGTTCAGTGGTAGAACACCACCTTGCCAAGGTGGGGGTCGCGGGTTCGAATCCCGTCGTTCGCTTTGAGAGGCCGGGGTGGCGGAACTGGCAGACGCACAGGACTTAAAATCCTGCGATGGCAACATCGTACCGGTTCGATTCCGGTCCTCGGCATGGACTTTATAGAAGCACCCTTAGCTCAACTGGATAGAGTACCTGACTACGAATCAGGCGGTTAGAGGTTCGAATCCTCTAGGGTGCATGACTCGCTTAATGATGTCATTAGGGGAGCTTTATTTTTAATAACAGCGGGAAGTAGCTCAGCTTGGTAGAGTACTTGGTTTGGGACCAAGGTGTCGCAGGTTCGAATCCTGTCTTCCCGATTTATATTTGGCGGTGTAGCTCAGCTGGCTAGAGCGTCCGGTTCATACCCGGGAGGTCGGGGGTTCGATCCCCTTCGCCGCTATTTACTCTTGTTTGCTGGACCTTTAGCTCAGCTGGTTAGAGCTCTCGGCTCATAACCGAGCGGTCGTAGGTTCAAGTCCTACAAGGTCCATAATTGGAGGATTACCCAAGTCCGGCTGAAGGGAACGGTCTTGAAAACCGTCAGGCGTGTAAAAGCGTGCGTGGGTTCGAATCCCACATCCTCCTTTCACTACCGTGGGATGGAGTTTCTTTGACTTGTGGTCGTAGGTTCCAATTAAGGTCCACAATAATCTTATGGCTCGGTAGCTCAGTTGGTAGA
This sequence comes from Streptococcus sp. 29887, assembly GCF_032595075.1. Lineage (NCBI taxonomy): Bacteria > Bacillati > Bacillota > Bacilli > Lactobacillales > Streptococcaceae > Streptococcus > Streptococcus iners. The sequence continues at coordinate 21,122 of NZ_CP118735.1, forward strand.
GCAATGGATTGAAGCTCCATGTGTCGGCGGTTCGATTCCGTCTCGCGCCATTATTTACTTGTCCAAGTATATGTTCTTGGGCGCGTAGCTCAGATGGTTAGAGCGCACGCCTGATAAGCGTGAGGTCGGTGGTTCGATTCCACTCGTGCCCATTATATTGTATAAATGGAGAATTACTCAAGAGGCTGAAGAGGACGGTTTGCTAAATCGTTAGGTCGGGTAACTGGCGCAAGGGTTCGAATCCCTTATTCTCCGTAATGAACGAGATTATCATTTGATATTCTCGTTTTATTGTATCTTATTGGAGGAGCCATGAATAAATTTTCTAAATTGTTGATTGCAATTTCTGTTTTTCTGTTATTATCTTTTTCATTGTTGTTTTTAACTTTTTCAAAGGGAGCAGAGTTACCCTTTGTCAATTCTTCTATAAATTTACTCGTTAGACCAATTCAATCTTTTTTATCAGTTCCTACTAGGTTTTTCTCTGATCAACAGTCCTCTCTTTCGCATTTGTTTGCTACCTACGAAGAAAATAAGGAATTAAAGAAGTCATTGCTCTCAGTACAAGATTTCGCAAATGAGAATGCTAGTTTAAAAGCTGAAAATGAGACATTGCGAAAAAGTTTAGAAATGGCTTCGTCTTTCCCAGAGAAAGGGTATATTGCAGGTTCAGTTTTGGTTAGAACACCTGCTTCATGGTCAGAGCAGGTGACAATAGATGTTGGTCAGAATATGGGGATTTCTGAAAATGCTCTGGTAGTTGCAAATGGTGGTTTAGTTGGTGTAGTTAGCTCCATTGAGGAGAACTCATCAGTGGTAAAATTGTTTACTAATGCTGATGATTTTACCAAACTTCCAGTAAAAATAAGCACCGATTCCAAGGATATATACGGTATTTTAGCTGGTTTTGATTTGGATTCCAATAGTTTTATTATCAATCAGTTAAATGCTACGGATGATATTGCGGTTGGTAGTAACGTTGTGACGAGTGATTTGGCTGGTGCGACACCTGCTAATGTTCAAATTGGAAAAGTTCGTTCGGTTAAGGCTAGCAGCAATAACTTAAATCGTGAACTATATGTAGAGCCTTCAGCTAGTTTTTCATCAATATATTCAGTATTAGTAGTGGGTCAATCAGATGCGCAATAGAGTTTTAGAATTTTTCATGTTTCCTGTTCTGTTTTTAGTTTTGTTGATTGATGGGCAGGTATCGACTCTTTTATCCAATATGTCAGCTGGCTTATTTGCTATATCTTGCCATATCTTATTTATGCTTGCTATTTTTTATGCAAACTATGTTTCTCTCTCTATTTCTCTTGTTGTTTTTACTTTATTAGGATTGATTTATGATATATCTTATCTTTCTTTAGTTGGAATTGCAACGACCACTTTTCCTCTTGTTATTTTTTGTATTTATTTCTATTTTAAAGGTGTCGGAAATAAGAGTTCAATCAATCTATTGATTTTGCTAGTTTCTATTTTTCAATTTGAATTTACTAGTTATTTATTTGCTAGAGTATTTCAGATGACAAATCTCTCTGTTTTTATATTTGTTTTTAATAAATTACTACCGAGTTTATTATTTAATCTTATTTTGTTTTTACTTATCCAACCTATCTTAGAACGGATTTTTGGAATTACGAATAAGACATAGAAATGTAATAATTGCGTAATATACTTACGCAATTTTTTTGTTAAAATGGTATAGTCAGAAAGTATAGAGGAGTTAGTATTAGTTTATGAAGAAAAAAATCTTAGCTACATTATTGTTAAGCACAGTCGTTCTTACAAGTTTGAATGATGTGGCTGTGATTGTTGCAAATGATATTGATAGTCAAATTGCAGCTAAAAATCAACAAATCAATGAACTTGCGGCTCAACAAGCAGATGCTCAACAACAGGTTGATGTTATCCAAGGACAAGTTGATGAAATTGTTGCTGAACAAGCAAAATTGACAGAAGAAAATACCCGTTTGGAAGCTGAATCACAGGCTTTGGCAGCAGATATTGAGCGTTTATCAGCTGATATTGTATCACGTGATGGTGCTTTGAAAGAACAAGCTCGTAGTGCGCAAACTGATGCTTCTGCTTCTAGTTATATCAATACAATTTTGGATTCAAAATCAATTGTTGATGCTGTATCACGTGTTAATGCAATGCGTGAGATTGTTGCGGCCAACAATCGTATGTTGGAACAACAAAAAACGGATAAAGAAGTTATTGTAGAAAAACAGAAGGCTAACCAAGAAGCTATCAATACTTTAGCAGCTAACCGTCAGAAATTGGAAGACGATGCACAGGTATTGCAGGTTCGTCAGGCAGAATTACAAGTAGCTCAATTAAATCTTGCTGCTCAAAAAGCAACTGCTGAAGATGAGAAAAACTCTTTGCTTGAACAAAAGGCGGCTGCTGAAGAGGCAGCACGTCAGGCAGCGGCACGTCAGGCAGAATATGAAGCGCAACAACGTGCCTTAGCAGCACAACAGGCTGCATCGGTTGCAGCTCCAGTTGCTGCAGCATCAGCGGCTACTGAAAATGCTGAAGTATCAGAAGGGGCTACTGAACCTGCACAAACTGCAGTCGCAGAAACAGCTCAGACAGTTGCAGCTAGTCAACCTGTTGCTACACAAACTGTTTCTACTCCAGCTGTGTCATCTTCAACTGGTTCTGGTAGTTCAGCAGCAGCGCGTAATGCGACTTTTGATGCTTCATCTTATCCAGTTGGTGAATGTACTTGGGGTGTTAAATCACAACTTTCATGGGTTGGTCCGTACTGGGGTGACGCGAAACATTGGTTGGCTTCAGCAGCAGCAGAAGGTTTCCGTACGGGTTCAACTCCACAGGTTGGAGCAATTGCAGTATGGACTGGTGGCTACTATGGTCACGTTGCAGTTGTTACTGCGGTAGAATCTTCTACAAGTATCCAGGTTGTAGAATCTAACTATATGGGTCGTCGTTATATTGGCAACCACCGTGGTGGCTACTTCAATCCAACAACAACTTCAGAGGGTGCTGTTTATTATATTTATCCTCCATATTAAGAGTTTTAATAGAGCGTAGTAGAACTACGTTCTATTTTTGTTTGAAAAATGAAAGAAAAAGCGTTAGAATAGTAAAGGTAGAAATATAGAGGAGGCTGTCATGGCGTTTACTGACTTAAAATTGTTCGCTCTTTCGTCAAATCAGAAGTTAGCTGAACAGGTGTCGAAAAAAATAGGAATTCCTTTGGGGAAATCAAGTGTTCGTCAGTTTTCAGATGGTGAAATTCAAGTGAATATTGAAGAATCAATTCGTGGGACTCATGTCTTCATTCTTCAATCAACAAGTTCACCTGTTAATGATAATTTAATGGAAATTTTGATTATGGTAGATGCCTTGAAACGTGCATCTGCTGAATCAGTAAACGTAGTAATGCCTTATTATGGCTATGCACGTCAAGATAGGAAAGCTCGTGCTCGTGAGCCAATCACATCTAAATTAGTGGCAAATATGTTGCAGACTGCTGGTGTGAATCGTTTGTTAACTATTGATCTTCATGCTGCTCAAATTCAAGGATTCTTTGATATTCCAGTGGATCATTTGATGGGGGCTCCGCTGATTGCTGATTATTTTGAACGTCGTGGTATGGTTGGTGAGGGATATGTGGTTGTTTCACCAGACCACGGTGGTGTAACTCGTGCACGTAAGTTGGCCCAATTTTTGAAAACACCGATTGCGATTATTGATAAGCGTCGTAGTGTTGATAAGATGAATACGTCTGAGGTCATGAATATTATCGGAGACATTAAGGGCAAGACCTGTATCTTGATTGATGATATGATTGATACTGCGGGGACTATTTGCCATGCGGCAGATGCTTTGGCTGAGGCTGGTGCGACAGCTGTCTATGCGTCTTGCACTCACCCAGTTTTATCTGGGCCAGCCATGGATAACATTAGCAAGTCTGCGATTGAGAAATTGGTTGTTTTGGATACTATCGAAATTCCTCAGGAGCGTTTGATTGATAAGATTGAGCACATTTCAACTGCGGATTTGTTAGCAGATGCTATCATTCGTATCCATGAAAAACGCCCACTTTCGCCTTTATTTGAAACAAAGATTGTTAAATAGCTGTTTGGGGAACCGAAAGGTTCTCCTTTTTTGGTATAATGTTCTTATATAATGATTAGGAGGTCTGTTATGGATTTACGTCACCGTTTTAATAAGAATTTGAACCGAATTGAGGTTTCGATGATTCGTCAGTTTGATCAGTCTATTTCGGATGTTCCCGGGATTTTGAAACTGACCTTGGGAGAGCCTGATTTTACAACGCCTGATCATGTTAAAGAAGCGGCTAAGGCTGCTATCGACGCTAACCAGAGTTATTATACTGGTATGGCTGGTCTTTTGGAGTTGCGTCAGGCTGCAGCGGAATTTGTGGCTGAAAAATATAATTTACACTACAATCCAGATACAGAAATTCTATCTACAATCGGTGCGACAGAGGCTCTATCAGCGAGTTTAGTTGCAATTTTGGAGCCTGGAGATACAGTTCTCTTACCTGCCCCTGCCTATCCTGGCTATGAGCCAATTGTCAATATGGTGGGAGCCGATGTAGTAGAAATTGATACAACAGCCAATGATTTCGTATTGACACCTGAGATGTTGGAAGAGGCCATTATTGCCCAGGGTGATAAGTTAAAAGCTGTCATTCTTAACTATCCTGCCAACCCAACGGGTGTGACCTATTCACGCGAGCAAATCCAGGCTTTTGCTGATATTATTCGTAAGTACCCTGTCTTTGTCCTATCAGATGAGGTCTATGCGGAGTTGACTTACACTGGTCAACCTCATACTTCGATTGCGGAGTTTTTACCAGAGCAGACTATTTTAATTCAGGGCTTGTCTAAGTCCCATGCCATGACAGGCTGGCGGATTGGCTTGATTATGAGTCAGGCTCCTATTATCGCTCAAATCATCAAGAGCCATCAGTATCTGGTAACAGCAGCGTCTACAGCTATGCAGTATGGTGCGGTTGAAGCCTTGAAAAATGGTAAGGATGATGCGCTTCCGATGCGGGCAGAGTATATCAAACGTCGGGATTACATCATCGAGAAAATGACGGATTTGGGCTTTGAGATTATTAAGCCTGATGGAGCATTTTATATCTTTGCAAAAATCCCTGCGGGTTACAATCAAGATTCCTTTAGTTTCTTGCAGGACTTTGCGAGGAAGAAAGCGGTGGCCTTTATTCCAGGAGCGGCCTTTGGTCAGTATGGAGAAGGTTATGTACGGATTTCCTATGCAGCAAGTATGGAGAAGATTCAAACAGCTATGGCTCGTTTGAAGGACTATCTAGAAGAAAATGGAACGAATTGAAACTAGAGGCTTAGTCCTTTACAATCGGAATTTTCGGGAAGATGATAAGCTGGTCAAGATTTTTACGGAGAAGGCTGGCAAGCGAATGTTTTTCGTGAAACATGCTTCTAAGTCCAAGCTGGTAGCTTCTATCCAGCCTTTGACCTATGCGGATTTTATCGTCAAAATCAACGATGATGGGCTTTCCTATATTGAAGATTTTCATCAGGTACAGCCTTTTAAAGCTATCAACGGCGATATTTTTAAGCTCAGTTATGCGACCTATATTTTGGCCTTGGCAGATGCCGCCTTGCAGGATAAGGTCTATGACCCAGCCCTCTTTGCTTTTTTGGTCAAGACCTTGGACTTGATGGAAACGGGCTTGGACTATGAAATTTTGACAAATATTTTTGAAATTCAGATCTTGGGTCGGTTTGGGATCAGTCTGAATTTTCACGAGTGTGCTTTTTGTCATCGGGTTGGTCTGCCTTTTGATTATTCTTACAAGTACAGCGGTGTCTTGTGTCCGCAACACTATCAACAAGATGAGCGACGGGCTTATCTGGATCCCAATGTTCCTTATTTGCTTAATCAATTTCAGGCTATTTCCTTTGATGAGCTGGAAACCATTTCCATCAAGCCTGAGATGAAGCGAAAATTACGGCTTTTTATTGACCAGCTGTACGAGGAATATGTGGGGATTCACTTGAAATCCAAGAAATTTATAGATGATTTGTCTTCTTGGGGGCAGATTATGAAACCAAGAACAGAAAATGAGGAAACAGAATGAAACGTATTGCAGTAGATGCTATGGGTGGGGACCACGCCCCTCAGGCAGTGGTAGAAGGTGTCAATCAAGCCTTGGCTGCCTTTCCAGACATTGACATTCAACTTTATGGTGATGAGGCTAAAATCAAGCAGTATTTGACAGCAACAGAGCGTGTCAGCATTGTTCATACGACGGAGAAAATTAATTCTGATGATGAGCCGGTCAAGGCCATTCGTCGTAAGAAAGAAGCATCGATGGTCCTAGCGACCAAGGCTGTCAAGGATGGTCAGGCAGATGCGGTCTTATCAGCAGGAAATACAGGTGCTCTTTTGGCGGCAGGTGTCTTTGTTGTCGGTCGCATCAAGAACATCGACCGTCCTGGTCTTATGTCTACCTTGCCGACTATGGACGGTAAGGGATTTGATATGATGGACTTGGGAGCAAATGCTGAAAATACAGCTCATCACCTCTATCAGTATGGCATTCTTGGCTCATTTTACGCGGAGCACGTGCGTGGTGTCAAACAACCTCGTGTGGGACTTTTGAACAACGGTACGGAAGATACCAAGGGCACGCCAGTTCACCAAGAGGCCTATAAACTCTTGGCGGAAGACAAGTCAATCAACTTTATCGGCAATGTGGAGGCGCGTGAGTTGCTCAATAGTGTGGCAGATGTGGTTGTGACGGATGGTTTCACGGGAAACGCTGTGCTGAAAACCGTTGAGGGAACGGCAAAATCTATCGTCGGTCAGTTGACAGGCTCTATCAAAAATGGTGGTCTGCGTGCCAAATTGGGCGGTCTTTTGGTCAAGCCAACCTTGAAAAAAGCACTTGGGGCTATGGACTACAAGAAGGCTGGCGGTGCTGTCTTGCTTGGTCTGAAAGCACCTGTCATCAAGGCGCACGGATCCAGCGATGCCCAGTCGATTTTCTATACCATTAAGCAGACGCGTTCTATTTTGGAGGCTGGTATTGTTGAAAAATCGGTGGAGAAATTTTCAGTAGTGGAGGACAGTAATGACTAGAGAGCAGGTTTATCAGCGGGTTGTTGCCATTATTCAAGAGGAGAAGGGTGATGATTTTCAAGTCCAGTCAGAATCTTCTTTAGCAGATAATATCGCAGCGGATTCAGTGGAAATTATGGAATTCGTATTGACCTTGGAAGACGAGTTTGGTGTCGATGTTCCTGATGCGGCCATTGAGCGCTTTGAAACATTAGCAGATATTGTGGATTTTATTTATGAAGAATTACAGAAACGTTCGTAGTTTACGGGCGTTTTTCTTTGTTTTTAGTTGAAAGACCGTAAAATTCTTGTATAGGCGAATGTTGTGTGTTAGAATAAACGAAAAGACTAGAATATTTTATGAAAGGCGAACATTTTAATGAAAACAGACCTTCTCTATTCAGGAAAAGCTAAAGATATCTACGCTACAGTTGATAGTGACCAGATTGTTGCAGTTTACAAGGACCAGGCAACGGCTTTTAATGGTGGCAAGAAAGAACAGATTGTGGGCAAGGGCCGACTGAATAATCTAATTTCTTCGCTTATTTTTGAAAAGTTGAATGTTGCAGGTGTTAAGACACATTTTATCAAGCGTTTGTCAGACACAGAGCAGTTGAATAAGAAGGTGGAGATTATTCCTCTCGAGGTGGTTTTGCGAAATGTGACAGCTGGGTCTTTCTCAAAACGGTTTGGTGTGGAAGAAGGGATTGCCTTAGTTACTCCAATCGTGGAATTTTACTATAAAAAAGATGAGTTGGACGATCCTTTTATCAACGACGAACATATTGCTTTTCTTAATCTAGCTAGTTCAGAAGAAATCGCCTATATCAAGGAAGAAACATGTCGTATCAATAGTTTCTTGAAGGACTTGTTTGCTCAGATTGGGTTGACTTTGGTGGATTTCAAGCTAGAATTTGGGGTTGACTCGTCTGGTCAGATTTTATTGGCGGATGAGTTTTCGCCTGATAATTGTCGTTTATGGGATGCGGATGGCAACCATCTGGACAAGGATGTTTTTCGTCGGGGTCTAGGGGAGTTGACCGAGGTTTACGAGGTCGTATTGGCAAAATTACAAGAATTGAAATAAGGATTGGAAAAAATGGCGAAGCGGATTTTTGTTGAGAAGAAGGCGGATTTTCAGATTAAGGCGGAGGCTCTTCGTAAGGAGTTGACTCATAATTTGCAACTGAAGAGTTTGACGAGTGTACGTCTGGTGCAGGTTTACGATGTTTTCAATCTTGAGGAGGACTTGCTGGAGCAGGCCATCAAGCATATCTTTACTGAGCAGGTGACGGACAAGGTCTTGTCGGAAGCGGAACTGGGCTTGGAAGACGCGGTTTATTTTGTTATTGAGGCTTTGCCTGGTCAGTTTGACCAGCGGGCTGCAAGCAGTCAAGAGGCCCTTCTCTTATTGGGCAGTCGCCAGGAGGTGCGTGTCAATACAGGGCAACTTTACATCTTGAACGGTGATGTGCAGGAAGAAGAATTGGCTGCTATCAAGAATTATTTGCTTAACCCTGTGGATTCGCGATTCAAGGATATGGATGCTCCTTTGGTGGCTCAGGAGTTTTCGGTGTCAGATACTGTCATTCCAAGCTTGGACTTTTTTGATAGCTACGGGGCAGAGGAATTTGCGTCTTACAAGCGTGAGGCTGGTTTGGCTATGGAAGTGGAAGACCTGCTCTTTATTCAGGATTATTTCAAGTCAATTGGTCGAGTGCCAACTGAGACAGAACTCAAGGTCTTGGATACTTACTGGAGTGACCACTGCCGTCATACGACTTTTGAAACGGAACTCAAGTCTATTGACTTTTCAGCTTCAAAATTCCACAAGCAATTGCAGGCAACTTATGACAAGTATCTGGCGATGCGAGCAGAGTTGGGTCGGACAGATAAGCCGCAGACACTTATGGATATGGCGACCATTTTTGGTCGCTATGAGAGAGCAAATGGTCGTCTGGATGACATGGAAGTGTCAGATGAAATCAATGCCTGCTCGGTGGAAATTGAAGTGGATGTAGATGGAGTAAAAGAGCCATGGCTCCTCATGTTCAAGAATGAAACCCATAATCACCCTACAGAAATCGAGCCTTTTGGTGGTGCCGCAACCTGTATCGGTGGTGCCATTCGTGATCCCTTGTCAGGTCGTTCTTATGTTTATCAGGCTATGCGGATTTCAGGTGCGGGCGATATTACCCAACCTCTGACGGCTACTCGCCCAGGGAAATTGCCACAGCAAATCATTTCAAAAACAGCGGCACATGGTTACTCTTCATACGGAAACCAAATTGGTCTGGCGACCACCTATGTACGTGAGTATTTCCACCCAGGCTTTGTCGCTAAACGTATGGAACTGGGTGCCGTGGTTGGTGCTGTTCCTAAGGAAAATGTGGTCCGTGAAAAACCAGTCGCAGGCGATGTGGTCATCTTGTTGGGTGGCAAAACAGGCCGTGACGGTATCGGTGGGGCAACAGGCTCGTCCAAGGTACAGACAGTTGAGTCTGTGGAAACAGCTGGTGCGGAAGTCCAAAAAGGAAATGCCATCGAAGAGCGTAAAATCCAACGTTTGTTCCGAAACGGTAACGTTACACGCCTTATCAAAAAATCCAATGACTTCGGTGCAGGTGGTGTCTGCGTAGCCATTGGAGAGCTGGCAGATGGCTTGGAAATTAACTTGGACAAGGTTCCGCTCAAGTATGCGGGCTTGAATGGAACGGAAATTGCCATTTCCGAATCACAGGAGCGGATGAGTGTAGTTGTCCGTCCAGAAGACGTAGATGCCTTTATCGCAGCCTGCCGTCAGGAAAATATCCATGCGGTTGTTGTAGCCAAAGTCACTGAAAAACCAAATCTCGTCATGACTTGGAATGGTCAAACCATTGTTGACTTGGAACGTTCCTTCCTTGATACCAATGGTGTGCGCGTGGTGGTGGATGCCAAGGTGGTTGACAGTCCTGCCAAGCTGCCAGAAACACGTAGAACTTCCGCTGAAACTGTACAGGAGGACTTGAAAAATCTTCTATCAGACCTCAACCATGCTAGTCAGAAAGGCTTGCAGACCATTTTCGACTCATCTGTTGGTCGCTCAACCGTTAACCACCCACTCGGAGGTCGCCATCAGTTAACACCGACAGAAAGCTCTGTGCAGAAGTTGCCTGTCCAGCACGGTGTGACGACCACGGCTTCTGTCATGGCTCAGGGCTATCATCCTTATCTGGCAGACTGGTCACCTTACCACGGAGCAGCCTATGCAGTCATCGAAGCGACAGCTCGCTTGGTGGCAACAGGGGCTAACTGGTCCAAGGCTCGCTTCTCCTATCAGGAGTATTTCCAACGAATGGATAAGCAGGCAGAGCGTTTTGGTCAGCCAGTAGCAGCACTACTGGGATCTATCGAGGCTCAGATTCAGCTTGGCTTGCCGTCTATCGGTGGCAAGGATTCCATGTCTGGTACCTTTGAGGACTTGACTGTTCCGCCGACCTTGGTGGCCTTTGGTGTGACAACGGCAGACAGCCGCAAGGTCCTCTCGCCTGAGTTCAAGGCAGCTGGCGAGCACATTTATTACCTGCCAGGTCAGATTTTATCAGAAGACATTGATTTTGCCTTGATCAAGTCTAATTTTGAGACTTTTGAAAAATGGCAGAGCGATTACACGATTACGGCTGCTAGTGCAGTCAAGTATGGAGGAGTTCTAGAAAGTCTAGCCCTCATGTCCTTTGGTAACCAGTTTGGTGCAGAAGTCGAATTGGCGGAGCTTGAAACCAGCTTGACAGGTCAACTTGGTGGCTTTGTCTTCACATCGCAAGAAGACATTCCAGATGCTGTGAAAATCGGTCAAACGACAACAGGTTTTACCCTGCTTATCAATGGTGTCAACCTAGCTGGACAGGACCTACAAGCTGCCTTTGAAGGAAAGTTGGAAGAAGTTTACCCAACAGAATTTGAACAGGATACAGAACTACAAGAAGTTCCAGCTCTTGCCAGTGTTTCAGTTGTGCAAGCCAAGGAAAGAGTTGATGTTCCTCTTGTTTACATCCCAGTCTTCCCAGGTACCAACTCAGAATACGACTCCGCTAAGGCTTTTGAACAGGCTGGTGCCAAGGTTAATCTGGTGCCATTTGTGACTTTGGATGCGGAAAGTATTGAACAGTCTGTTGACACCATGGTTGCCAACATTGCCAAGGCTAATATTCTATTCTTTGCAGGTGGATTCTCCGCTGCGGATGAGCCAGACGGGTCTGCTAAGTTTATCGTGACTATCTTACGAAACGCCAAGGTCCGCTCTGCTATTGACAAATTTATCGAAAAAGGTGGCCTCATCATCGGTATCTGTAATGGTTTCCAGGCCCTTGTCAAATCAGGCTTGCTGCCGTATGGTAACTTTGAGGAGGCTGGTGAAAACAGTCCGACACTTTTCTACAACGATGCCAACCAGCACGTTGCAAAAATGGTGGAAACGCGGATTGCCAATGTCAACTCACCGTGGTTGGCAGGTGTTCAGGTCGGTGATATTCATGCTATCCCAGTTTCTCACGGGGAAGGAAAATTTGTGGTGACTGACGAAGAATTCGCTGTCTTGCGGGATAATGGGCAGATTTTCAGCCAATACGTTGATTTTGCAGGTCAGCCAAGCATGGATTCTAAGTACAATCCAAACGGTTCTAGCCATGCGATTGAAGGTATTACTAGCCGAAACGGACAAATCATCGGGAAAATGGGGCATTCGGAGCGGTACGAGGACGGTCTTTTCCAAAATATTCCAGGTAAGAAAGACCAAGGATTGTTTGTTTCAGCAGTTCGCTATTTTACAGGAAAATAACTATGACATACGAAGTTAAATCACTCAACGAAGAATGTGGTGTTTTCGGCATTTGGGGACATCCGCAGGCTGCTCAGGTGACCTATTTTGGTCTGCATAGCTTGCAGCACCGAGGACAAGAAGGAGCAGGGATTTTGGCCAATGATGGTGGGCATTTACGTCGCCATCGCGGAACAGGCCTGATTGCAGAAGTCTTTAAAAATCCAGCAGATTTAGAAGCCTTGACAGGAAGGGCTGCTATTGGTCATGTCCGCTATGCGACTTCTGGCTCTGCTTCCATCAACAATATCCAGCCCTTCCTCTTTGACTTTGCAGATATGCAGGTGGGTTTGGCTCATAATGGGAACTTAACCAACGCGGTTAGCTTGAAGGCTGAACTGGAAAAAAATGGTTCTATTTTCTCTTCTTCTTCTGACACTGAAATTCTCATGCACTTGATTCGTCGCAGTCACAATCCAGACTTTATGGGAAAAATCAAGGAAGCCCTCAATACTGTTAAGGGTGGCTTTGCCTACTTGATTATGCTGGAAGACAAGCTGGTCGCAGCTCTGGATCCAAACGGTTTCCGTCCGCTTTCAATTGGAAAGATGAAAAATGGTGCCTGGGTTGTTGCTAGTGAAACCTGTGCCTTTGAAGTAGTAGGTGCTGAGTGGGTTCGTGATGTGGAGCCTGGTGAGATTCTTATCATCGATGATAGCGGTGTTCACTATGACCGCTATACGACCGACACTCAGCTAGCAGTTTGTTCTATGGAATATGTCTATTTTGCCCGACCGGACTCGGTTATTCACGGGGTCAATGTCCACACGGCTCGTAAAAATATGGGTCGTCGTTTGGCCCGGGAATTTCAACATGAAGCGGATATCGTGGTTGGTGTGCCAAACTCCTCCCTATCTGCGGCTATGGGATTTGCAGAAGAATCTGGTTTGCCAAATGAAATGGGGCTGATTAAAAACCAATATACCCAGCGGACCTTTATTCAACCAACCCAGGAATTGCGGGAGCAGGGTGTTCGTATGAAGTTGTCAGCCGTTTCAAGTGTTGTCAAAGGCAAGCGCGTGGTCATGATTGATGACTCCATTGTTCGCGGTACAACTAGCCGTCGCATTGTCCAGCTTCTTCGTGATGCAGGGGCAAAAGAAGTTCATGTGGCTATCGGCAGCCCAGAACTCAAGTACCCATGTTTCTATGGCATTGATATTCAGACCCGCCGGGAGCTGATTTCAGCCAATCATACGGCTGAAGAAGTCTGTGAGATTATCGGAGCTGACAGTCTGACCTACCTTTCTCTTGAAGGGATGATAGAGGCCATTGGTATCGACACCGATGCTCCAAAAGGTGGACTTTGTGTGGCCTATTTTGACGGAGAATTTCCAACTCCTCTCTATGACTACGAGGAAGAGTACCTCCGTAGCCTAGAAGAGAAAACGAGTTTCTACATTGAAAATGTCAAGTAAAGACAGAGGTGTCAACGTTACTTGACAGACCTGTAAACTGTTGAAAGGAATTAAAATGACAAATAAAAATGCCTATGCCCAATCGGGTGTTGACGTCGAAGCTGGCTACGAAGTGGTTGAGCGGATTAAGAAACACGTTGCTCGGACAGAGCGTTTGGGCGTTATGGGAGCTCTCGGTGGCTTTGGTGGTATGTTTGATCTGACCAAACTGGATGTCAAAGAGCCAGTCTTGGTATCTGGGACGGACGGCGTGGGAACCAAGCTCATGCTGGCTATCCAGTACGATAAGCACGACACCATTGGTCAGGATTGCGTGGCTATGTGTGTCAACGACATCATTGCTGCGGGTGCGGAGCCACTTTACTTCCTCGATTACATTGCGACTGGAAAAAATGAGCCAGCCAAGCTGGAGCAGGTGGTTGCAGGTGTTGCAGAAGGCTGTGTCCAGGCTGGTTGCGGCCTGATTGGCGGTGAAACGGCTGAAATGCCTGGCATGTACGGCGAGGATGACTATGACCTGGCTGGTTTTGCTGTCGGTATTGCGGAGAAGTCCCAGATTATTGACGGCAGTAAGGTCCAGGAGGGTGACATTCTCCTTGGCCTAGCTTCCAGCGGCATCCACTCCAACGGTTATTCCCTAGTCCGTCGTGTTTTTGCGGATGTTTCTGGCGACGCTCTGTTGCCAGAGCTCAATGGCAGAGCTCTTAGGGACGTCCTCTTAGAGCCGACCCGTATTTATGTCCAGCAGGTATTGCCTCTGGTAAAAGCAGGGCTGGTCAACGGCATTGCCCATATCACAGGCGGTGGCTTCATCGAAAATGTGCCTCGTATGTTTGCGGACAACCTTGCAGCTGAAATTGAAGAAGATAAGATTCCAGTCCTCCCAATCTTTACGGCCCTTGAAAAATACGGCCAGATCAAACATGAAGAAATGTTTGAAATCTTCAATATGGGTATCGGTCTGGTATTGGCTGTCAGTCCAGAACAGGTGGAGAAAGTCCGTGAATTGGTAGGCGAAGAAGTCTATGAAATCGGCCGCATTATCACTAAGGAAGACAAGAGCGTGGTCATCAAATGAAACGAATAGCTGTTTTTGCCAGTGGGTCTGGTTCTAATTTTCAAGTCATTGCAGAGCAGTTTGAAGTAGCATTCCTCTTTTCAGACCACAGAAATGCCTATGTCTTGGAACGGGCTGAAAAACTTGGTGTGCCAGCCTTTACTTTTGAATTAAAAGAGTTTGCGGATAAGCAGGCTTACGAAGAGGCCCTCATCCAACTATTAGACCAGCACCAGATTGACTTGGTGGTCTTGGCAGGCTATATGAAGATTGTGGGTCCGACCTTGTTTGCTCAATATGAAGGTCGTATCATCAATATCCACCCGGCTTATCTGCCTGAATTTCCAGGGGCTCACGGGATTGAAGACGCTTGGAATGCAGGTGTGGCAGCAAGTGGTGTGACAGTCCACTGGGTTGACAGTGGCGTTGACACAGGACAAATCATCAAACAAGTCCGAGTACCCCGATTGGCCGATGACACCTTGGAAGCCTTTGAAGCAAGAATACATGAAGCGGAGTACCAACTCTATCCAGCAGTTTTGGAGGAGTTAGGGGCAGTGAAAAAATAAGGAGAAATCATGACAAAACGCGCACTAATTAGCGTATCAGATAAAAATGGTATTGTAGAATTTGCCCAAGAATTGACCAAGCTTGGTTGGGAAATCATTTCGACAGGAGGCACAAAGGTTGCCTTGGATCAGGCAGGCGTAACGACTATCGCCATTGACGATGTGACTGGTTTTCCTGAGATGATGGACGGCCGTGTTAAGACGCTTCATCCCAAAATCCATGGTGGTTTGCTGGCTCGTCGGGATGTGGACAGCCACTTGCAAGCAGCCAAGGACCATGAAATCGGCTTGATTGATTTGGTAGTGGTTAACCTCTATCCTTTTAAGGAAACGATTCTACGACCAGACGTGACTTACGACTTGGCGGTGGAGAACATCGACATCGGCGGTCCGTCCATGTTGCGTTCTGCGGCTAAAAACCACGCCAGCGTAACGGTTGTGGTGGATCCGGCAGATTATCCGACGGTTTTAGGGGAAATAGTAGAGCAGGGTCAGACAATCTACTCAACGCGTCAGCGGTTGGCTGCTAAGGTTTTTCGTCATACCGCAGCCTATGACGCCTTGATTGCAGATTACTTCACTAAGCAAGTTGGCGAAGACAAGCCTGAAAAACTCACACTTACCTATGATCTCAATCAGCCAATGCGTTACGGAGAAAATCCTCAACAGAATGCGGATTTCTACCAAAATGCCCTGCCGACAGCTTACTCGATTGCAGCTGCTAAACAGCTAAACGGTAAGGAATTGTCCTTCAATAATATTCGTGATGCGGATGCGGCCATCCGTATTATCCGTGATTTCAAGGATCGACCAACTGTTGTGGCTCTCAAACACATGAACCCTTGTGGTATCGGTCAGGCAGGGACGATTGAGCAGGCTTGGGATTATGCTTATGAGGCTGACCCAGTATCCATTTTCGGAGGCATTGTCGTGCTGAATAGGGAAGTGGATGCTGCGACGGCTGAAAAGATGCACCCGATTTTCTTAGAAATCATCATCGCACCGAGCTACTCGGCAGAAGCGCTAGCGATTTTGACCAATAAAAAGAAAAATCTTCGGATTTTGGAGTTGGCCTTTGACGCACAGGATGCAAGCGAAGTTGAAAAAGAGTTTACAGGCGTTGTCGGCGGGCTTTTGGTGCAGGATCAGGACGTGGTGGTGGAAAGCCCAGCGGACTGGCAGGTGGTGACCGAGCGTCAACCGTCCGAGCAAGAGTGGGCGGCTATGGAGTTTGCTTGGAAGTCCTCCAAGTATGTCAAGTCCAACGGCATCATCATCACCAATGACAAGATGACCTTGGGCGTGGGACCGGGACAAACCAATCGTGTGGCATCCGTCCGCATCGCTATCGAGCAAGCAAAGGATCGTTTAGAGGGAGCTGTTTTGGCGTCGGACGCCTTCTTCCCCTTTGCTGATAACGTGGAAGAAATCGCATCCGCAGGCATCAAGGCTATCATTCAGCCAGGTGGCTCTGTCCGCGACCAAGACTCTATTGACATGGCCAACAAGTACGGCTTGACCATGGTCTTTACAGGAGTAAGACATTTTAGACATTGAGAATTTTGATGCAAGAAAGACACCCCGGCTGGAGAAGTTGGGGTGGTTTTTGGTATAATAAGATAAAACAATCGATAGTATTCTAGGCGGAGGAAATCTTGGATTTACGGTTTAATATGGATTTGGTTTCAAAGTACTCTAGCAATAGTCAGAAAGCAAGAGTTCTGACGGAGAATTGGGTAAACCAGAATAGTTACTGTCCGAATTGTAGGCAAAAGCCATTGATTCATTTTGAAAATAATAGACCAGTTGCTGATTTTTTCTGTGTTGAATGTTCAGAAGAGTATGAACTTAAAAGTAAAAAGGGGAATTTTTCTTCCATTATCAATGATGGTGCTTATGAAAGCATGATAGAGCGTGTTCAGGCAGATAATAATCCTAACTTTTTCTTTCTAACCTATTCAAAAGAGTTTGCAGTTACGAATTTTTTAGTTTTGCCTAAGCAGTTCATTACGGTAGATACAATTATCAGACGTAAACCACTTGCTCCTACTGCCAAGAGAGCAGGTTGGGTGGGCTGCAATATTGATTTATCACAGGTTCCATCATACGGTCGTATTTTTTTGGTGAAAAATGGCCATGTTAGAGAACCTGATCTTGTTTCTAAGGAATTTTCAGAAACATTGTTTATTCGAAAGCAAAGTATTGCAACGAGAGGCTGGTTGTTAGAGATTTTAAAATGTTTAGATCAAATTGAAGAAAAAGAGTTTACATTGGAAAGATTTTACCAATTTGAAAATGATTTGAAACAGAAATTTCCAAATAATAAACATGTCAAAGATAAAATTCGTCAACAGTTGCAAATTTTACGTGACAAAGGTGTAATAGAATTTTCAGCAAGGGGAAGGTACAGAAAGCTATAATCAGATTTACGTGGAGAATTGCAGTAAGAAGTAGAGTAGGATTTAAAATTTATTCAATATCACTGAAAGGATAGTCAATATGAGGGTATATGAAATTGTCTTTACTGAAACCTTATCAAAAGTAGTTAAGATTGAAGCGAGAAATCGTGAGGAGGCACTGCAAGTAGCTCACGATATGTATATGTCGGAAGAAATTATTCTAGATGCGAATGATTTTCAAGAATATAGCTATGGGCTGTTGAAGTAAAAATATTGAAAGAAGAAAAGACTATGTGAACTCGATACTACGTTTTCAATCTTGACATGCTAAAACAAGGTTACTTATATGATTTGTTTAGATAATCAAATTTGCTCACCTCGTGTGAGCTTTTTTCATTCCCGAACGTTACCCCGTTCTTTCTATCAAAAACTGTCTATTTTTGCTATACTGTTTATATAAAATCCGTTTTTGAGGTGTAAAAAATGAAACTTTTGGTTGTTGGGTCTGGTGGTCGTGAACACGCTATCGCAAAGAAATTGTTAGAGTCTGAGCAGGTGGAACAGGTCTTTGTCGCTCCTGGAAATGATGGAATGACTTTAGATGGTATCAAGTTAGTCAATATCGGGATTTCCGAACATTCTGCTCTAATCAACTTTGCTAAAGAAAATGACATTGCCTGGACATTTGTTGGTCCAGACGATGCTCTGGCAGCAGGTATCGTTGATGATTTTGAACAGGCAGGGCTAAAAGCTTTTGGCCCTAGTCGTCTAGCCGCGGAGCTGGAGTGGTCAAAAGACTTTGCCAAGCAAATCATGGTCAAATACGGCATTCCAACAGCAGCCTTTGGCACATTTTCCAACTTCGAAGAAGCCAAAGCCTACATCGAAGAGCAGGGCGCACCAATCGTGGTCAAGGCGGACGGCTTGGCACTAGGCAAGGGTGTAGTCGTGGCGGAAACCGTCGAGCAGGCGGTCGAAGCGGCACGGGAGATGCTCTTGGACAACAAGTTCGGGGACTCAGGTGCCCGCGTAGTCATCGAGGAGTTCTTGGCGGGCGAGGAGTTTTCCCTCTTTGCCTTGGTCAACGGCGACCAGTTCTATATCCTGCCGACAGCCCAGGACCACAAGCGTGCCTTTGACGGCGACCAAGGTCCTAATACAGGCGGCATGGGGGCTTACGCTCCTGTTCCCCACCTGCCTCAAAACGTGGTGGACACAGCGGTTGACACCATTGTCAAGCCCATTCTGGACGGCATGATTGCGGAAGGGCGGTCTTATTTGGGCGTGCTCTATGCTGGTTTGATTCTGACCGACAAAGGTCCCAAGGTCATCGAGTTTAACGCCCGATTTGGCGACCCAGAAACCCAGATTATCCTGCCTCGTCTGACCTCTGACTTTGCTCAGAACATCGACGACATCCTCCACAAACGTCCGACACAGCTGACCTGGCTGAATAGCGGCGTGACGCTGGGTGTTGTCGTGGCCTCAAACGGCTATCCTCTGGACTACGAAAAAGGCGTGACCTTGCCAGCGAAGACTGAGGGCGACATGACGACCTACTATGCAGGGGCTCGTTTTGCGGAAAATAGCAGAGCACTGCTATCAAACGGCGGTCGGGTCTATATGCTGGTCACCACAGCAGACACCGTCCAAGATGCCCAGGAAAAAATTTACTCGGAGCTGAAAAATCAGGATACGACAGGCCTCTTTTATCGGACAGATATTGGAAGCAAGGCAGTAAAATAAGGGATACAGAAAAGGAAAGACAAGTATGAACATTCCAATTTCCATCATCATGGGGTCTAGTTCCGACTGGAAAACCATGAAAAAAGCAGCCGAAGTGCTGGACAAATTTGGTGTAGCCTATGAAAAGAAAGTGGTCTCTGCCCACCGCACACCAGACCTCATGTTCCGTCATGCCGAGGAAGCGCGTGGTCGTGGTATTAAGGTCATCATCGCAGGAGCGGGCGGTGCGGCTCATTTGCCAGGTATGGTGGCGGCTAAGACGACCTTGCCTGTTATCGGTGTTCCAGTCCAATCTCGTGCCCTCAGCGGTGTAGATTCCCTCTATTCTATCGTGCAGATGCCGGGTGGTGTGCCTGTTGCGACCATGGCGATTGGCGAAGCAGGTGCCACTAATGCAGCTCTGACAGCTCTCCGAATTCTCTCCATTGAAGACCAAACCATTGCAGCTCAGCTGGCAGATTTTGCCAAGGAACAGGAAAAAATTGCGGAGGCGATGACAGATGACCTCATCTAAAACAATCGGAATTATCGGCGGCGGTCAGCTGGGTCAGATGATGGCTATTTCCGCCATTTACATGGGCCATAAGGTGATCACGCTGGATCCCGCGGCGGATTGCCCAGCCTCCAAGGTCAGCGAGGTCATCGTCGCTCCCTATCACGATGTGGCGGCCCTCAAACAGTTGGCGGAGCGGTGCGATGTCCTGACCTACGAGTTTGAAAATGTCGATGCCGACGGACTGGACGCGGTCATCAAGGACGGTCAGCTCCCTCAGGGGACAGATCTCCTCCGCATTTCCCAGAACCGCATTTTTGAGAAGGATTTTTTGGCGAAAAAAGTCGGTGTACAGGTCGCACCTTATAAGGTCGTTACCTCCAGCCTAGATTTAGAAGGACTTAATCTTTCGAAACGATATGTGCTTAAGACAGCTACTGGAGGTTATGATGGTCATGGGCAAGTAGTGATAAAGTCGGCTGCGTCAGTCCTAATGGCGAACAAGTTAGCCAACTCTGCCGAGTGTGTCTTGGAAGAGTTTGTGAATTTTGACCTGGAAATCTCCGTCCTTGTGTCTGGGAATGGCTCCGACTACACCGTCTTTCCTGTACAGGAAAATATCCACCGCAATAATATTCTTTACAAAACTATCGTGCCTGCCCGTATTTCTGATGAACTTGCTGAAAAAGCCAAAACCATGGCCCTACAAATCGCAGACAAGCTCCATTTGGCAGGCACCCTCTGTGTTGAAATGTTTGTGGCAGGGCAGGATATTCTGGTCAACGAAATCGCCCCTCGCCCACATAATTCGGGGCATTATTCTATTGAGGCCTGCGATTTTTCACAGTTTGATACCCATATCCGAGGCATTCTCGGGGAGTCTCTACCCCCTATCCGCCTGCTCTCTCCAGCTGTCATGATTAACGTTTTGGGACAAGATATGGAAGTAGCTCAAACCTTTCTTCAAGAAAACCCTACCGCCCATCCCCACTTTTATGGTAAACTAGAAGCAAAGCACAATCGCAAAATGGGACACGTGACGGTGTTGACGGATGATGTTGAGGTGGAGTTGTAGGATAAAACCATGGCTACAGTTTCAATGTTATTTAGTTGTTAGCTTTGCCTTGATAGTTTATTTCTTTAAGAAATTAAATCAAGTCGTCAATTTGTCAAAGGAAATCCGAGATAGCTTGGAAAAGCAATAAGTAAATTTTTTAAAATTTAAGGAGCAAAAATGATCAATCGTTATTCCCGCCCAGAGATGGCGGCTATTTGGAGTGAAGAGAACAAGTACAAGGCTTGGTTGGAAGTGGAAATCCTCGCTGATGAGGCCTGGGCTGAGTTGGGTGAGATTCCCAAGGAAGATGTGGCCTTGATTCGTGAGAAGGCGACTTTTGACATCGACCGCATTTTAGAGATTGAAGAGGAAACCCGTCACGATGTGGTGGCTTTCACGCGTGCGGTTTCGGAAAGTCTTGGTGAGGAACGCAAGTGGGTCCACTACGGTCTGACATCGACCGACGTGGTGGATACGGCTTACGGCTACCTCTACAAGCAGGCCAACGACATCATCCGTCGTGACCTTGAAAACTTTACCAATATCATCGCTGACAAGGCGCGTGAGCACAAGTACACCATTATGATGGGGCGGACCCACGGTGTTCATGCGGAGCCAACGACTTTTGGTTTGAAACTGGCGACTTGGTATAGCGAAATGAAACGCAACATGGAGCGTTTTGATGTGGCGGCCAAGGGCGTTGAAGCTGGTAAAATTTCAGGTGCGGTTGGTAACTTTGCCAATATTCCTCCCTTTGTGGAAGAGTATGTTTGTGGCAAATTAGGCATTCGTCCGCAGGAAATTTCGACCCAGGTCCTACCTCGCGACCTCCACGCAGAATATTTCTCAGCCCTAGCCTTGATTGCAACATCTATCGAGCGTATGGCGACAGAAATCCGTGGGCTACAAAAATCTGAACAACGTGAAGTCGAAGAGTATTTCGCCAAAGGCCAAAAGGGCAGCTCTGCTATGCCCCATAAACGCAACCCTATCGGCTCTGAAAATATGACCGGTCTGGCTCGCGTGGTGCGTGGTCACTTGGTGACGGCTTTTGAGAATGTGGCTCTCTGGCACGAACGTGATATTTCCCACTCGTCAGCGGAGCGGATTATCACGCCTGATACGACTATCCTCATCAACTATATGCTCAACCGTTTTGGCAATATCGTCAAGAACTTGACGGTCTTCCCTGAAAATATGAAACGCAATATGGAGTCAACTTTTGGCTTGATTTACAGTCAGCGTGTCATGCTCAGATTGATTGAAAAAGGCATGACCCGTGAGGAAGCCTATGATTTGGTGCAACCAAAAACTGCGCAGTCATGGGATAATCAAGTGGACTTCAAGCCCCTTCTCGAAGCAGATGAGCGCGTGACAGCTAAACTCAGCCAGGAAGAAATCGATGAACTCTTCAACCCAGACTACTATGCCAAACGGGTGGATGACATCTTTGAACGACTTGGATTATAAAAAATCAAAATTCTTTGGATTTTCCAGAGAATTTTTTAGTTTATTTGCGAATAAATAGGTGAAGGGGAAAACAAGCTCCCTCCGCTAGACGATCATTCGTAAGTAAAAATAAATTATTTTTTACAAAAGTTTACGAATAGATAAGTGTAGGGGGAGCAAGCTCATAACTTATTCAAAAAAATAGGACAAGTCCGTTGTGAGTTAATACCTTATGAAGATTCAATGTCTGAAGTTTCCATTCCCATTAGTCAATTATTGGATTTAGATGATTTATCCCAATATATTCGTTGGAAGGAAGATGATGAACGTCTAAAAATTCTTATTGATAGAGAGAGCAATATGGGATTAGACGGCTTGGCTGGAGTCTTAGTTTTAATGGAAGACGGTGCTTTATCAGCTACCCATCAGCAATATGTTGTAACAAAGATTTCGGACAAAATTGTAGAAACAGAGTATGGACCGTCAATTGCATATGGACTAGGGTATGCTTCGCCTTATCTAACTACAGGTGTTGCGGGGGTGCTGAAAGCCTTGCAGTACATTGGTTATCCGAAGTTCCTCGACCTATCTCAAGAATTAGTGAAGGGGTTGTTAGTTGAGTACGGTCAATATCCAGATTTTAGGCAAGGGATGTTGGGAGTTGCAGATACCTTGCTAGATATATTTAGTGCTACAACGGATCAGAAACTACTGGCAGCCGTAGAGAAACAGTTAGTGATGGTTGCAATTAAGGCAAAGTATGATAAGAAATTACAAAAAGAATTACTTTATGTATTTTCACGTTACGGGAGAATAAAAAATGAATTTACTATTAAAAAACAAACTGTATAATGTATTAGCTGTTTCACGTTTACTCAATTCATTGGGTGCACACATTTATAACCTTGTTTTCGTGATCTATGCAGCTACTCAATTTCGCTCAACATGGGCGATATCTGTCGCTAATATAATTATGGTTCTCCCTACAATTTTTTCATTTTATATGGGGATTCAAGCAGATAAGACTAAGAAAAAGGCAAACGCATTGTTTTCAGCAGCCCTTGTTCAGACTGTGTTATTCTTTGTTATGTCATTCTTACTTCAAAGTACAACGATTGGAGTATTTGCTCTTGTTTGTGTGATGAATGTAATAACTGATTTATTGTCTGATTATTCTTCAGGTTTGCGGTTACCGATTATGCAGAAGAACTTGAAAGAGGATGAACTTATGGAAGCTTATTCCTTCTTTCAATTCATTTCTTGTGTGAGTGGTATTGGTGGGCAGGCTTTAGGGTTATGGCTTCTATCATTGTCAGGTAATAATTTTAGTATTGTTGCGATGTTGAACGCTTGTTTCTTCTTTATTTCTGGAATTTTACTCTATACACATAAAAAACATTTGACGCATGATGAAATTGAAATAGCATCGTCACAATCCATCAAACAACAGTTAAGTGATGTGATTGATGGTATTAAGGTTGTTTTTGAAACCAATGCCTCTGGTAATCTTTTGACAACTTTAAGTTGTATTTTACTGATGAATGCCCTAGGTGGTGCACTTGGTTCTATCTATACTATCTATTTTCTAGATAAGAGCTTGTTTGGGATGACTTATGGTCAAAGCCTTCTGACTATTAATGCTATCTTAATTGTTAGTATGATTGTTGGGAGTTTGACACCAAATGATTACTTCGCAAAGTTATCTCTTACAAAAATGATGATTTGTAATGCGATGGCATTGACTGGAGTTGGTGTAAGTCATTTATTGGGACTAAGTGAGTTTGTAGGAGTAGTTTTTCTAGCATTTTCAGCCTATATCGGTGGAAAGGTCAATCCCAAAATTGATTCTCTATTACTAGCGAATACTTCGCCGGAACTACTAGCTCGAACAGATACTTTATTGACCATGTTATTTACGCTTTTTCTTCCTGTGGGAACCATTCTCTTTTCTACATTAGCTACTATACATATTCATTTGACTTGGGGGATGTTTGCTTTTATTGGATTGCTTGCAACTATCTTGGCAGTCCAATCTCAGCTAGCAACTGAAAAATCTAAACTTGTATCTGTATAGAATGGTTTGTTACTCAAAATTCTTTGGATTTTCCAGAGATTTTTTTAGTTTCCCTTAAGCTTGGCGAGTTATACTATATCCAAGCTAGAAATAGCGAAATTTCTTTTTCATATAATCTCCATAAAACGAGGCTGGGCAAAAACTAGCTTCTCACATATAAAAAAACGAGCATTTCCAATTAGGAGTTGCTCGTTTTCCATTTCATGCTTTATAATTATAATAACGACAAAACAACTAGAAAGGCATGAAAATGTATAAACAGTATAACACAAATCAGTTAAGTTTGGAATTAAATATTGCTTGGGACTTACCTGCAACGCATGAGGCTCGTCTGATTAGTCAGTTTGTGGATACTATTCCTCAATCCGTTCTATTGGAAGAAACTTCTCATACTGGTCGTCCAGCCTTTCATCCAGCCATGTTGCTTAAAATGACCCTGTTTGCCTATGCTCGTCAGGTATTCTCTGGTCGGAAAATCGTTCAAATGAATGAAGAAGTTATTCCTATGAAATGGCTGAGTCAGGATACCTATGTCTGTTATCGGACCATAAACAGTTTTCGGGCTAGCACACACGCCAATCAGCTCATCAAAACGGCCTTCATCTACTTCACTCTCCTCCTCAGAGAGAATGGATTGATTGAAGATGAGGCTCTCTTCATTGACGGGACCAAGGTAGAAGCTGATGCCAACAAGTATTCTTTCACGTGGAAAAAGGCCGTTGAACGCTATGAAGATGCCTTGAACGGAAACATTTCTGCCCTTTATGACAAGCTAGTTCAAGAAGGGGTAAATACTGCCTTGTCCAAGGAAGAATGCCTCACTAGCGAGGGACTAAACCAACTCCTACAAGAAACCGAACAAGTATTGGACGAGGTGGAAGAAGCTATCTCACAAGAGCCGAAAGTCATTAAAGGTGGATCAGCCAACAGACAGAAACGAAGAAGAATTAAGAAACTCAAGAGAAAGTTGAAAGAAGATTGTCTTGTTCGGAAACAGAAGTACGAACGAGATAAGCAGATTCTACAAGAGCGAAACTCCTACTCTAAAACGGATCACGATGCAACATTCATGAGAATGAAAGAGGAAAGAAACAGTCTGGGGAGAGACTGTTTCTTCACGAGCCTTGAAATAAAAGAGCGAGTATGAAGAATGGTCAGCTCAAACCCGGTTACAACCTTCAACTTGGTACAAACAACCAGTTTGCCTTGGCTTACGGACTGTTTCCGAATCCAACTGACACTCGTACACTCAAGCCTTTTCTTCAATCCATCCAAACCTTAGAACTCTTTAAACACATTGTCGCGGATGCAGGTTATGGTAGTGAAGAAAATTATAGCTTTATCGTTGATGACCTGGAGAAAACACCTCTGATCCCCTACGGAACATATCAGAAAGAGCAGAAGAAAAGCTATAAGAAGAGTGATGCCAATCCTGAAAACTGGACTTACTTAGAAGATTCTGACCAGTGGATAAAACCAGATGGGGTTGTCTACTCGTTTAAGAATTATTCACGAAGAACGGAGCAGAATGGGTTTGAGAAAGATATTAAGATTTACGAAGCTGATCCTGTACAAGCTAGTGAAGAGTTAGACCAGTTAGCACGGACAGAGAAAGGAAACCTCAAACAAATTCAGTATAATCCTACGTGGAACTATTTCAAGAACTTAGTCAAAGAGGAATTGACAAGTAAAGAGGGAGCCCGCATTTATGCCAAACGCAAGGTGGATGTCGAACCTGTATTTGGTAGGATGAAGGGTGTTTTTGGCGTGCGCAGAGTCCATGTCAGAGGTCAAAAAGTGGTTGAAACTGAGATAGGATTCCTCCTAATGAGTATGAATCTCACGAAATTGGCTAAGAAATTAGTCCAAGATAATAGAGATAAAAAGAAAAACACAGATAGTTCGGCTGAATTTCATCAGAAGCAGCTCGAATCTATCTGCGTTTTTATTTATTGGCTAGTTTTTGCCCAGCCTCGTTTTTGTATAAAAAATCAAAAAATCCTTGACTCATCCCTAGGGGAATGGTGTATGCTAGGACTATCAAAACAGATGGAGGTTGCTTATGCAGGTCAAAGATGTGGAGAAGTTGACAGGCTTGTCAACCAAGGCTATACGGCTGTATGAGGAAAAGGGATTGATTGAAGTGGCGAGAAATCCGCTCAACGATTACCGTGATTATTCAGAGGAAAATGTGCGGCAGCTTCGCTTGATTAAGTTGCTCCGCTATTTTGAGTTTTCCCTAGCAGAGATTAAGGACCTCCTAGCCTTGCCAGAGGAGGATTTGCGATCAGCCTTGCATGAGAAAAAGCAGGGAATCAACCAGCAAGCAGAAGAATTGGCAGACAAGGTTGATTTGCTGGACCAGGTGGTCAGGGATTTGGGCAAGAAAGAGGATTGGTTGGAAGAAGCACAGGAATCCATTGCTTTTGTGGAAAGCGGGGAATTTCAAGATTTCAAACAAGATTTAGAAGATGCCTTGTTGCCAAGTATTTGGATGACTCTCTTACAGACCTTGATGCTATCAGGTCCCATCCTCTGGCTGTTTACCCGAATCCAACAAGGTCGGCAGGAAAACCTTTTCTTATTAGCAGTGGTGTCCCTATTGGCAACCGCTTGGATAACGCTTCTCTGGCGAGACTACCTCGTAACCTGGTGGAAACATCGGGACAAGGTCCGCCAGAAAAACCGCAGTCAGGCCTGGTGGATTCCGATTGGTCTTATCTCCCTCGTAGGTGGGATTGCCTACTTTGTCCTTGTCGGCTGGTTGACTGAAAGAATTTTCCTACCAAGCGATTGGCTCTTCTATGAGTATTCGACTGGTCTGGGCAAGGTTGCTATATTTTTTATCATGGCTTTTCTTGCTTTTCTTTTGGGCAAACTGGCGAGGCTGGTGAAATTATCTTGGAAATATGGCTTGGGTCTGGCAGGCGGTTGTATCCTATTGACCGCTCTGCTGATTTCTACCACAACAGCTGTGACCAAAGACCAGATTATTGACATCAATCTGTTGGCTCCGTCCATGGAATATCTTTACAGCGATGTCAAGTCTGTCTGGACAGGCTTTGGGACCAAGCTAGTGACAGTGAACAGGTCTGAAAGGCAAGGGGAATTCAGCTATCAAATTCAACTGGATGGAAAAAAGATTGTGTTTATGCAACCAGCTGCTAATCAGAACTTGATCCCTGACGATACCTATATCGAGTTAGAGGAGTTTGATCAGCGATTGATGAATTTGGGAATTTCCAAAGAAAGTTCAGCAGAAGGCAGTCAGTATAATGAGTTAGATGCGCACTTTCTAGAGCGATTTTTGCGAATAGTGGAAAATCAATAAAATGAATCCTGTTTTAGTTTCCCTTAAGTTTGACGAGTTATACTTTATCCAAGCTAGAAATAGCGGATTTCCTTTTCACCTAAAGGTGTCCCTAGCTCTAAGTCGCAAGCGACAAGAGCTAGGTATCATATAATCTCCTGGAAATACTGGACTCACTGAGTCTGGTATTTTCATTTTGTGCTATAATGGTTTCATGACTAGAATTTTAGATATGGAACAAATGCAGGACGAGGAGTATGTTGAGCGTACCCTGCGTCCGCAGAAATTAAATGAGTACATCGGTCAGGACAAGGTCAAGGACCAGCTGAAAATCTTTATCGAGGCGGCCAAGCTCCGTGATGAAGCCTTGGACCATACCCTTCTGTTTGGCCCTCCGGGTCTGGGGAAGACGACCATGGCCTTTGTCATTGCAAACGAACTAGGGGTGAATATCAAGCAGACCAGTGGTCCGGTTATTGAAAAAGCAGGTGACTTGGTTGCCCTTCTCAATGACTTGGAGCCTGGTGACGTCCTCTTTATTGATGAAATCCACCGTATGCCTATGGCGGTTGAGGAGATTCTCTATTCTGCTATGGAAGACTTCTACATCGACATTATGATTGGAGCAGGGGAGGCCAGTCGCTCCGTGCATTTGGAGTTGCCACCTTTTACCCTGATTGGAGCGACCACTCGTGCAGGTATGCTGTCCAATCCTCTGCGGGCCCGTTTTGGGATTACCGGTCATATGGAGTATTATGAACTGGCTGATTTGACGGAGATTATCGAGCGGACTGCGGACATCTTTGATATGGAGATTACCCATGAAGCCGCTATCGAGCTGGCTCGTCGTTCACGTGGAACTCCCCGTATCGCCAACCGTTTGCTCAAGCGGGTGCGGGATTTCGCACAGATTATGGGCGACGGTCTGATTGATGACAGCATTACGGACAAGGCTCTGACTATGCTGGATGTGGACCGCGAGGGGCTGGATTATGTGGATCAGAAGATTCTCCGCACCATGATTGAGATGTACGGTGGCGGTCCTGTCGGCCTCAACACCCTGTCGGTCAATATTGCCGAGGAGCGTGAGACGGTGGAGGATATGTACGAACCCTACCTGATTCAGCAGGGCTTCCTCATGCGGACACGGACGGGGAGGGTTGCGACAGCCAAGGCCTACGAGCACTTGGGTTATCCCTATACGGAAAAATAATGGCAGAGCAGATGAGAAAGCTACGATTGCATTTCGAGTTTGGTCTAGACTAGGAATGGAGATAAGATGAAACCGACATTTATTTGGGATTTGGATGGAACGCTCTTGGATTCTTATGAGGCGATATTGGCTGGAATCCAAGAAACCTATGAACAATACAAACTTCCTTTTGACCGTGAGGAAGTCAAACAATTTATACTGCGCTATTCTGTCAAGGATTTATTGGTGCGTGATGCGGACAAGTACGGTCTGGATAGCGATGAACTTAATCGCGTGCGTGCAACTTCCTTGAAGGAGAAAAATACACAGATTCCCTTGATGGCTGGTGCGCGTGAAATTCTGGACTGGACAGCAGAGAAAGGAATTCAAAATTTTGTTTATACACACAAGAGTGACAATGCTTTTCAGGTTTTGGAGGATTTGGGTGTTCGTCACCATTTCACAGAAATCTTGACCAGCGATTCTGGTTTTGCCCGCAAACCAAGTCCAGAAGCTCTGCTATTTCTCATCGACAAATACGGACTGGACAAGGGAAATACCTACTATATTGGGGATCGTCTGCTCGATGTAGAAACAGCTGTCAACGCAGGAATTCACAGTATCAATTTGCAAATTGATGGTGTGAAGAAAAATTGGAAGATTGAGAAATTGGTGGATATAAAAGAAAAGTTTGAAGTATAGATATAGTTTAAAACTATTGCAAGTCATGAAAATATTCAATTAGCCATCTATAGCTAATTTTGATACACTAGGGATGTGAAATAAAAATAGCGAGGTGAGTTATGAACGATAAGGAATTTGGTCAACGTGTGCGTCAACTGCGAGAAACTGCTAATCTGACACGTGAACAGTTTTGCGATGACGAACTTGAGCTCTCCGTCCGCCAATTAACCCGTATAGAAGCAGGTACTTCTAAGCCGACTTTTTCAAAAATCCAATATATCGCAACCCGCTTAGGCATGGGGCTCTACGAGCTTATGCCAGATTATGTGTCGCTACCTGAACGATATTCCAAACTGAAGTTTGATGTACTTCGTACACCGACTTATGAAAATGAGGAATTGATGGAAAAACGGGCAGATATGATGACAGAAATCTATGATGACTATTATGATGACTTGCCCGAGGAGGAGAAAATAGCAATCGATGCTATTCAATCAACCATTGACGTATTTGAAACGAAGACAGCAGAATTTGGTCAAGATATTCTAGATGACTATTTTGAACAGATACATAGAAAAAAACAATTTTCAGCCAATGATTTGTTGATAATCCAGCTCTATTTAATCAATTTGAGAATGGAAGTTAAACAGAGCAGTGATTTTCAGCACTTTTTAGACTTGGTGGAAAAGTTACCAAGCCAAGTAGAATTAGTTGAACCTGGGGATTTGTTTATTTTAAGGGATGTGATGATAACTTCTGTTGGACTTTTGGGACAAAAGGAAGAATTTAGCTATATTCCTACACTCTTTGAAGCACTTGATAAGATAATGCAGAAGACCCAAGATTTTCAAAAGAAACCTATTCTTAATCTGCTTAAGTGGAAATATGAGTTGTTAATAAATAAAGATAAAGATGCAGGAACTGCCTTATATGAAGAAGCACTTCTTTTTGCAAGAATAATTGGTAATGCCCACCTAATTGCTAAATTAGAAGAGGATTGGCAAATAGATGTGAAACCAGCAGAATATTCAGGTTGTGTGTAAGGTCTAGGTATTCACCCACGATTAACAGCGTTGATAAACTTTGTTTTTTATAATATAAAAAAAGTATATTCGGAGGTGTTTTATGAACGATAAGGAATTTGGACAGCGTGTACGTCAACTTCGAGAAACCGCTAGTCTGACACGTGAACAGTTTTGCGATGACGAACTTGAGCTCTCCGTTCGCCAACTAACCCGTATCGAAGCAGGTACTTCTAAGCCGACTTTTTCAAAAATCCAATATATCGCAACCCGCTTAGGCATGGGGCTCTACGAGCTTATGCCTGATTATGTATCTCTACCTGAACGGTATTCCAAACTGAAATTTGATGTCCTCCGAACACCGACTTATGGAAACGAGGAATTAGTTGAAAAACGCGATGCTATCATGACGGAAATCTATGATGACTACTATGATGACTTGCCTGAAGAGGAGAAAATCGTTGTAGATACCCTATGCTCTCTATTTGATGTATTGGATACAGATAGTCAGGAATACGGCAAAGAAATTCTTGATGATTATTTACATCAAAGTTACCATCGTGCCAAATTGTCTATAAATGATTTAATGATTTTGCGGTTATTTGTCGAACACTGTGAGTTAGAAACCTTAGCTTCTGGAACCGCAAATTATACACTATTTATAGATTTGGTAGAGAAATTACCTCAAATAACCTACGATGTGCATTCGGAATCCTTATTTATTGTCAGAGATTTATTGCTAGCTATTGTTCGTATTTTATTTTCGAAGGAGCTGTATGGGTATGTTCCAGTCTATATAGAAAAAATTGAAAATATTATGGAATTATCGCAAGATTTTCAGAAAAAGCCAATTTTAAATCTGGTGAAATGGAAATATGAATTAAAGGAGAAACATAATCGCGAAGGAGCCGAGAGATATTTTAATGAGGCTGTAACACTTGCTAGTCTATTGAATCAAATTCATTTGAAAGAAAAACTCCAAATGGAATGGGAACAAGATACCCAGAGCTAAAAAGATGACATTTTTGTCCTGTTGAGAATCTAGAGTTTATTTTATACTAGGTTCATAAAACAAAAGGAGATTATGTTATGTTTAATTTTTTAAAATTTTTCAGTGGTTTTGGTCAATTTGGTGAAGATAATTGGTGGGTGAAGTAACAACGTCTATGTTCTTTCAAACAATATAGTAAAAAGCCAACATCCGTTAGGCTTTTTTGTTATACTAGACAATATATAGGAGGTGGCTATGTTAGAAAATTGGTTAAATGCTAAACAAGGTCAGGTATTTCATTACAAGATGGAAAAGATTGAGTATGCCCTGGAACTGTTGGGAAATCCTCAATTTACAGTGCCGGTCATTCATGTGGCTGGGACCAACGGCAAGGGGTCGACCATTGCTTTTCTGCGCCAGCTCTTTCAGACTCACGGCTTGCGTGTAGGTAGTTTTGTATCTCCCCACATGGTGAGTGTGCACGACAGGATTTGTATTAACAGCCTGCCCATCTCCGACCACGATTTTCAGCACTATTTACAGAAAGTCTACGACTTGGAGCAGGAAGTTGCCGCACGCTATGAGCCCTTCCGCTATTTTGAGGTCATGGTACTCATTATGTTCCTCTATTTCAAGGACCAACAGCCTGATTTGGCGTTAGTAGAGGTGGGGATCGGCGGACTTTTGGATACGACCAACGTTGTGGCACCAGCCCTAAGCCTTATTACCTCCATCGGCATGGACCATCAGGATTTACTAGGATCGACTTTAAGGGAAATAGCAGAGCAGAAAGCAGGGATTATCAAGCAAAACGTGCCTGTCGTCCTTGGACCACTTTGTCCAGAAACCACAGCCTTCTGTCGCCAAATTGCCCTTGATAAACAAGCACCTGTCTACCAATTTGGTCAGGAATTCACCTATAAAGCAGGACAGTTCAGCAATGCGGACTTGGAACTGTCAGAATTGGTTCTAGGCTTGGCTGGTCAGCACCAAGAAGAAAATGCGGCCGTAGCCCTACAAACTTTTTTGCTTTATATGGCAAGAATTCAAAAAACTGTTTCTCCTCAGTTCATTAAAAATGCCCTTGCCCAAACCAGCTGGGCCGGTCGTTTGGAATTGGTCGTTCAAGAGCCAAAAATCTATTTGGACGGTGCCCACAATGTTCCTGCCACCGAACGCTTGATTGACTTTATTCAAGAACAAGACGAACCTGTCACCATTCTCTTTTCAGCTCTTCGACGCAAGGATTTTCAAGAAATGCTTGAATTATTGGAAGAAAAGTTACCGCATACTCCCCTTGTATTAACCAGCTTTGCCTATGATGGTGCCTTGTCTGAGGAAAACCGACAAGGACGAGATTATGTTGAGAACTATCAGCAGTTTATAGAAGACTGGCAGTCTGATGGACAAGGTATACTGATTATTACTGGTTCCCTTTACTTTATCTCAGAAGTACGTCAGATTTTTAAAAAATGAGTAGCTTTTTCGAATAAATAGGTATGACACATGCGGAGAAAGTAGCCTTTTTAAAAGAATTCCAAGAGACCAAACGCCATACCTTTCGACAATTGGAGCAATTTGCGAAAATTTCCAGAACTCCCGATAGGAAATGACATTGGGAGTGCTTTTTGATATAATAAAAAAAGCATACTCAAGGAGGAGAATATGACAGAATTAGATGCAGTTGCTCACGAAGTATCTTATCAACCTCGGCGCCGTCGAAGAGCAAGGCGTTCGCAAGGTTATCAGCTGAGTGAAGATTTTAAGGCCAGGATGCCCAAAACAAAGATTTGGCCGGCTCTCGTTTGGAGTTTAGTACTGAGCCTAGTGAGCGTAGCCAATCCTTTTCTAACCTTTTTAGCGACGAATGAGCAGACACAGCATTTGTATGCCGGAATGGCTATGATGGCTGGTCAGAATCCCTACGGAGATTTCTTCGCAACAAACGGCGTTTTATATTACTTACTAGCCTGGTTAGGTCATATTGATGGAGGATTTATTGTATTTGGTTTTCTCCAAATGATTGCGCTGTTTATCGCAGGAGTTTATTTCTATAAAATCATGGTCTATTTTAGTCAGTCGGAACGGTTGGCGACCAGTTCAAGTCATTGGTTTTATATTTTTATTGCTTCTTTAGGATTTGGCGGCTTATACGCAGAAATCTTTGCGCTTCCCTTTGTTTTGGCAAGCCTTTGGTTCCTAGTCCGCTATTTTGCAAATGCTGTGGGTGATGAGGCCTTTATCCTGTATGGAATTGAGGCAGCCTTGGCCTTTCTGATTTATCCAGAGAGCCTCTTATTATGGTTGCTAGCTGGTTTCATATTGTTTGTTTTTAACACGCAACAACGGCAAATGGCTCGAGGGTTCTATCAATTATTGGCAAGCATATTTGGTCTTCTATTGGTCTTGTATCTAGTTGGCTACTATGCATTTGAAGCCCAGATACTTGGTACAGCTATTCAGCAAACCTTTCTTTACAATTTAAACTTGGACTTCCAGTATGCAGACCTGTATATGGCACTGGGAGTTGTAGCTAGTTTTTTGTTGCTATCTGGTTTTTTCAAGGGATTTATCCAGACGGTATCTTCCTTCGGTCAAGGCCGGTATACTCATATCAAGGTTCTAATCCTGCTCGTTTTTGTAGCTCAGCTGGTGTTTATCATTGGAACCCCAAATGGTCATTATAGCCAACTGCTTAGTCTATTGCCTTATGGTTTTGTGATGACTGTTCTTCATTTGGGTGCTGATTCAGAAGCTGAGGAACGAGGCTATCTCAGTCGTCACTTTTTCCTGCCTCTTGTCATGGCTTTTGGAATGGTGGCACAACCAGCCTATACTTATTTTGTAGAGGGGGATTTGGTCACGGATCGTGCAAGCATTGCTAGTTATGTTGGGCAAGAAACGACTAAGACGGATAAGATTTACGTTTGGGATAATAGCGCTAGTATCTATCTGGATAGCCAGCGTCTGTCATCCGCCACCATTATCTCAGCGGAGCCTTATCTGACTACGACTGGTAATCAAAATAGCTTGCTATATGACCTCAATAAAAATGAGGCAAGTCTGGTGATTGTTAATAAGAACATCCCACTCTTAGATGATGTAAAAGCAAATTTAGAGCTGCAGTATAAACCTGTCAAAACGACCGATTACTTTATTGTCTATCAAAAGAATGAATGATTGCCTGGGCAGTCATTTTTTCATGGACTTAGAAACAAAGGGATGTGTGGTATAATGGAGGAATAAGTAAACGGGAAAAGAATGTCTAAAGGAATGTAGGAAAAGA
Source organism: Streptococcus sp. 29887 (assembly GCF_032595075.1). NCBI lineage: Bacteria > Bacillati > Bacillota > Bacilli > Lactobacillales > Streptococcaceae > Streptococcus > Streptococcus iners. The sequence goes on from NZ_CP118735.1 coordinate 55,837, forward strand.
TATGTCACAAATTATCGAATTGCCAGAAATTTTAGCCAACCAAATTGCAGCAGGTGAGGTGATTGAGCGACCGGCCAGTGTGGTTAAGGAGTTGGTGGAGAACTCGATTGATGCAGGCGCCAGCCAGATAGAAATTCGTATCGAAGAAGCTGGGCTAAAAACTATTCAAATTACGGACAACGGCGAAGGTATTGCCCCTGACCAAGTAGCTTTGGCTTTGCGTCGTCATGCGACAAGTAAGATAAAAAATCAGGCAGACCTGTTCCGCATTCGGACCTTGGGTTTTCGTGGTGAAGCCCTGCCCTCCATTGCCTCTGTCAGTCAAATGGTTATTGAAACAGCTACAGCCGACCATGCCCACGGCTTGCGTCTGGAGGCAAAGGGTGGTGTCATTGAGTCAGAGGAGCCGATTAGTCGACCAGTTGGTACCCAGATGACTATTTCAGATTTGTTCTACAACACTCCTGCCCGTCTTAAGTATGTCCGTAGTCAGCAGGCCGAGTTATCGCATATCGCTGATATTATCAACAGGCTGAGCCTGGCCCATCCTGAAATCGCCTTTACCCTGGTCAATGAAGGACGGGAATTGATGCGGACAGCAGGCACAGGCAAGCTCCGTCAAGCTATTTCGGGTATTTACGGCATCGCTTCTGCTAAAAAAATGGTGGAAATTGAGGCTGAGGACTTAGATTTTCACATTTCAGGCTATGTTTCCCTGCCAGAATTGACCCGTGCCAACCGCAATTACATCTCTATTTTCATCAATGGTCGCTACATCAAGAATTTCTTGCTCAATCGTGCTATTTTGGAAGGTTACGGCAGCAAGCTCATGGTGGGTCGTTTTCCACTGGCGGTGATTTCTATTGAGATCGACCCTTATCTAGCCGATGTCAATGTCCACCCGACCAAGCAAGAAGTCCGCATTTCCAAGGAAAAGGAACTGATGAGCCTGATCCGTGAAGCTATTATTAAGGCTCTCAAGGAACAGGATCTAATTCCTGATGCCCTGGAAAATCTGGCCCAGTCTAGTACGCGTACCAAGGTCAAAGCAGAGCAGGTCACCTTGCCACTCAAGGAAAGCAAGCTCTACTATGACACTGTTAAGCAGGATTTTTTCCTCAAACCAGAAGTGGTCGCCGAGGAGATCAAACCCTTGGAGGAAGACAAACAGGCTCCTCAAGAAGCACCCGAGGAAAATGCGGTCAAGTCTGTCCAATTTGCAGAACGCCAGACAGCTGAAAGTGCAGACCCAGAACACCCTAACTTGAGTGCTAAAGAGTTGGCCAAATTAGCAGACAAACTAGACCAAGAAGAAACCTCGACCTTCCCAGAATTGGAATATTTTGGTCAAATGCACGGCACCTATCTCTTTGCACAAGGAAAAACAGGACTGTATATCATCGACCAACATGCTGCACAGGAGCGGGTCAAATACGAATACTACCGTGAGAAGATTGGTCAGGTAGATAACTCTGCCCAGCAGCTCTTGGTGCCTTATATCTTTGAATTCCCTCAAAATGATGCCCTCAATCTTGCGCATAAAATGGATGCCCTCCGTCAAGTTGGTGTCAACTTGGAAGAGTACGGTGTCAACCAATTCATCTTACGTGAGCACCCTATCTGGATGAAGGAAGAGGAGATTGAGGCTGGTATTTACGAGATGTGCGATATGCTACTTCTAACAGACCAGGTGTCCATCAAGCAGTATCGGGCAGAGTTGGCTATTATGATGTCCTGCAAGCGTTCGATTAAGGCCAATCATGCCTTGGATGATTATTCGGCGCGTGATTTATTGCGGCAATTATCCCATTGTCAAAATCCCTACAACTGCCCACATGGCCGACCAGTCTTGGTGCATTTTAGCAAATCAGATATGGAAAAAATGTTTAGACGCATTCAGGAAAATCACACGAGTTTACGTGAGTTGGGGAAGTATTAAGGATTTTAACCCCCCTGTAAAAGCATTTGGACTAGCTATTTTTACCGCCAGCTTGTAAAGTAAAGGAGGAAACATGACCAATCTTGGACAGCTCATTCACATGGAGCGAACAAAACGACAGGAATCGCAAGAAACCTTGGCAAAAGCAATCGGAGTGTCACGGCAAACAGTCTTAAACTGGGAAAAAGGTCGCACCTTACCTGATAGTGCCAGTCTAGTCAGCATTGCCCAACGTTATCATCTTTCTTTTGACCAGTTAATTGGCTTACAAGTCAAGGCTAAGAAAAGGCGGGTCTGGATAAATTACCTGCTTCTCCTAATCCTATTCGGTCTAGGTATCTTTGTCGGTGGCAATGTCACTCTCTTGCTTCCTTTCCTCATCGTTTTTCTCCTCATCGGTTTCCTTATCCAAGAATTCATGTTGACCAAATCTTTATAAAGCGAGGTCATCGTATGGTCCGAAAGGATAGACTATTTATTGCATTTATTGTTCTTGGCGTACTCAATCTGCTGATTAAGTTGCACCGTTATTTAGGATTTAGTCCGACTTATAGTCTTTACTACCAGCTTGCTAGTTTTATCTTGCTATTTGCACTTGGCATGTACCACTATAGAGAGTTGCTTTGGACTGATTTTAGAAAATTGCGGAGCTGGAAACTGCTTTACCAATTCCCTTTGTTTTATCTTGCAGACTTTTTGGTCATGTATGGAGGAAGTTTTCTCCAATACTTGATAGTGAAATCATTCCATATCTCAGAAGGTATAGGCAATGTCACAGCAGTTAATAAGATAAGCCAAATCGTCCCACTTCCAATCTTTTTGCTGATAGTGGGAATCATCGGTCCAATTGTTGAAGAACTTTTTTATCGGAAATGTTTACAGGGTAGTCTGAAAAATGTTTTAAATCCATGGTTTGCTATTGTCTTGCAAGGTCTCATTTTTGGCTTAGGGCATGCTAAATCTCTCGATAGTTCAGAAATTATCAACACGATTCCCCAGATTTGTTCGGGTATTTACCTGGGTTATCTCTATCACAGAGCAGGCAATCTTTGTTATCCGATGCTCGTTCATTGTGTAGGCAACCTATCCGTCGGATATTGAAACCTAGCTTCGCTATCAATAGCGAGGCTTTTTATGGTACAATGGAAAGACATAAATTATCACCGATAAAGGAAGTATATGTACGACTATATCAAAGGAATGTTAACCAAAATTACTGCAAAGTATATTGTGGTAGAAACTCATGGCGTTGGCTATCTCTTGCAGGTGGCTAATCCCTATGCTTACTCTGGGCAGGTCCAGCAAGAAGTAACGGTCTATACCCATCAAGTTATTCGTGAAGATGCTCATCTGCTCTACGGCTTTGCGACAGAGGCTGAAAAATCTGTATTCCTCAGTCTGATTTCAGTATCAGGTATTGGACCAACAACGGCTTTGGCAATTATTGCTGTTGATGATAATGACGGTCTGGTGCGGGCTATTGAGCAAAAAAATATTACTTATCTAACCAAGTTTCCAAAGATTGGCAAGAAAACAGCCCAACAGATGATTTTGGACCTGGAAGGCAAGTTTGTCATGAGCGAAGAAGCGGGTCCTGTTCAACAAGTAGCACCCTCCAGTGAAAATATCGCCCTCGATGAAGCCATGGAAGCTATGGAAGCACTCGGTTACCGACCAGCCGAACTCAAGAAAATCAAGAAATTCTTCGAAGGTACCAACGATACCGCAGAAAATTACATCAAATCAGCCCTTAAAATGTTGATGAAGTAATAAGATACAAAGGACGCAAAGGACAAAGATAAAATAGGAAACCTAACGCAGAGCCTTTAGGCTATAGGCAGGTTTATCTTTTTCTCGCAGTCCTTAGTCCGTGTTCAATTAACGTACCAGTATGATGCTTGTTGGAGCACCTCATCATACTACGTCAATCGCCATTGGCGATGTACCTTACTAACTCGCCATATTCGGCTGTTCTAATCACAAAAAAGGAGAACAGATGTCCCGTTGTTCTTGGGTCAATCTCAACAATCCCCTCTATATAGCCTATCACGATCAAGAATGGGGGCGCCCTTTGCATGAGGAGCGGGCTCTCTTTGAATTGCTTTGTTTGGAGACCTATCAAGCAGGTCTGTCTTGGGAAATTGTGCTCAACAAGCGACAGGCTTTCAAGGCTGTCTTTCATGGTTATGACTATCATGCGGTTGCTAGCATGACAGACCAGCAGCTGGATGCCCTGCTCGACAATCCAGCTATTATTCGGCACAAGGCTAAGCTCTACGCGACCCGTGCCAATGCCCAAGCCTTTCTCAAGTTACAGGAAGAATGTGGCAGTTTTGACCATTATATCTGGTCTTGGCTAGCAGGTCGCCCACAGGTCAATTCGGTTGGTGACTACCGTCAAGTTCCTGCTAAAACCTCCCTTTCCGAGGCTATTTCCAAGGACTTGAAAAAACGAGGTTTTAAATTTGTCGGTCCTGTCTGTGTCTATTCTTTCCTACAAGCAGCCGGGCTCATTAACGACCATGAAAATACGTGTGACTGGAAAAATATCTAAAACCACCACCCAATTACGAACTAATAGATAGGCAGGTAACTGCATGCTATCAAAAGTAGAAGGAGGAATATGAAAGCAGAACTAATTGCCGTCGGGACGGAGATTTTAACAGGACAAATCGTTAATACCAATGCCCAGTTCCTTTCGGAGAAATGCGCAGAGCTGGGAATTGATGTTTACTTCCACACAGCTGTTGGAGATAATGAACAGAGGCTTTTATCTGTACTGGAGTTAGCCAGCAAGCGTAGTGAGATAGTTATTCTCTGTGGAGGACTGGGGCCAACAGAAGATGACTTGACTAAGCAGACCTTGGCAGCCTTCTTAGGTAGAAAATTGGTCTTTGATGAAAAAGCCATGGCAAAATTAGACCGCTTTTTTGCCAGCCGACCAGGTCGTGTCCGCACGCCCAACAATGAGCGCCAAGCACAAATCGTTGAGGGAAGTCAGGCTTTGCAAAATCCAGCTGGTTTGGCAGTAGGAGGCTTGATTGAGCAAGCTGGAGTGACCTATGTTGTCTTACCTGGTCCTCCAAGTGAACTTAGAGCCATGTTTACAGAAAGTTTACAACCTTTGCTTAACCAGTCAAGTCAGCAACTCTATTCTCGTGTTCTACGCTTTTTTGGTATTGGCGAAAGTCAGTTGGTGACGATTTTAGCTGATTTGATTGACAAACAAACTGACCCAACTCTTGCCCCCTATGCCAAGGTTGGTGAAGTGACCTTGCGCTTGTCCACCAAGGCAAACAGTCAAGAAGAAGCAGATTTCCGTCTGAATCAGTTGGAAGAAGACATCTTACAACGTGATAAACTGAGAGAATATTTCTATGCTTACGGTGAGAAAAATAGTCTAGTACAGACAGTAGCAGAGCGATTGGTGGAAAAGAATAAAAGCATAGCTATCGTCGAACAGGGAACAGGCGGACTTTTACAGTCAGAAGTCAGCTTGGCTTTGGCTGGGCAACCTTATTTTAGCGGTGGAAAAGTCATCGGTCAGTTAGGTACAAAATCGGGCAGGTGCTCAGAAGAAGCTGATGGCATTCGTGAGGAGCTACAGGCTGATTTGGGACTGGCTGTGTCGGTACTTATCAAGCCTGAGTCGACAGAGGATAACGTTCTTGTAAAGGTATATCTAGCCTTGGCTGACACCTCTGGCATTTCCCAAAAAGAGGTTGACTTGGGTGGCTACTCCTGGCAACACATCCGCCAATTAGCTTGCTTGCAAGCCTTAGATTTTGTACGAAACACTTTGTGAAAGAAAAGAATTTTGCTATAATAGTTTGATTAAGAAAAGAGGAGAACAGCATTGGCTAAAAAACCTGCTAAAAAATTAGAAGAAATTACAAAGAAATTTGGAGATGAGCGTAAAAAGGCGCTCGACGATGCCCTTAAAGCTATTGAAAAAGATTTTGGTAAGGGTGCGGTGATGCGCTTGGGAGAGCGTGCTGAACAGAAAGTTCAGGTTATGAGCTCAGGTAGTCTATCTATCGATATTGCACTAGGTGCAGGTGGCTATCCTAAAGGGCGTATTGTGGAAATTTATGGTCCGGAAAGTTCAGGTAAGACAACCGTTGCCTTGCACGCAGTAGCTCAGGCTCAGAAAGATGGCGGGATCGCTGCCTTTATCGATGCGGAACACGCCTTGGATCCAGCCTATGCAGCGGCTCTTGGTGTAAACATCGATGAGTTGCTCTTGTCACAGCCAGACTCAGGGGAGCAAGGTCTGGAAATTGCTGGTAAGTTGATTGACTCAGGTGCTGTTGACTTGGTTGTTGTGGACTCGGTTGCAGCCCTTGTACCTCGTGCAGAAATCGACGGTGATATCGGCGATAGCCACGTTGGTTTGCAGGCTCGCATGATGAGCCAGGCCATGCGTAAACTCGGTGCATCCATTAACAAGACCAAGACAGTAGCTATTTTCATTAACCAATTGCGTGAAAAAGTTGGGGTTATGTTTGGTAACCCTGAAACAACGCCTGGTGGACGTGCCCTTAAGTTCTATGCTTCTGTTCGTATGGATGTCCGTGGAAATACGCAAATCAAGGGTACTGGTGACCAAAAAGATCAAAACGTTGGTAAGGAAACCAAGGTGAAAATCGTGAAGAACAAGGTAGCCCCTCCCTTTAAAGAGGTTGTTGTTGAAATCATGTATGGTGAAGGAATTTCTCGTACAGGTGAATTGATTGAGATTGGAACCAATCTTGGTTTTATCAAAAAAGCTGGTGCATGGTATTCATATAATGGCGAAAAAATCGGACAAGGCTCTGAGAATGCTAAGAAGTATCTCGTTGAACATCCAGAAGTCTTTGACGAAATTGACCGCAAAATCCGTATTCACTACGGCTTGATTGAAGGTGAGGAAACACCAGAAGTCGTGACAGAAGAGGCTCCTGTTGCAATCGAAGAGGTTCAAGATGTTATTTTGGACTTGGATGGCGGTATTGAATTAGAAGAATAACAGCGAAAAAGTTTGGGTCATCCAGACTTTTTTCTGATTAAAAAACGAATATTCGCCCCAAAATTTAAAGTTTTTTTGAAAATAGGTCTACAGACGGATGGAATTTGTGGTATAATAGTCTATAATGTGCTTACTAAGATGTAGCAAAGGAGTGACTACATGATTAAAATTTATACAGTATCTAGTTGTACTTCTTGTAAGAAAGCAAAGAACTGGTTGAATGCCCATCAATTGTCCTATAACGAACATAACCTAGCTAAAGAGGCAATCACCAAGGAAGAAATTTTAAATATCTTGACCAAGACGGAAAATGGCATTGCGAGTATTGTATCGTCAAAAAATCGCTATGCTAAGAGTTTGGATTTTGATATTGAAGATTTGAGTGTCAATGAAGTGATTGACTTGATTACTTCTAATCCACGTATTTTGAAAAGTCCAATTCTGATTGACGAGAAACGATTGCAGGTTGGATATAAAGAAGATGACATTCGCGCCTTCTTACCACGAGCGGTTCGCAATGTAGAGAACGCTCAAGCTCGTATGCGAGCAGCCTTATAAGAGTGAGGAAGAACTCTGTTTCAGGGTTCTTTTTACACTTTCTTTGTGCTTGCTCTGGAAATATGATATAATGAAAATGAATAAAAATTGAAAGAAGGTGTAAGTATGGGATTCACAGAAGAAACAGTTCGCTTTCGTCTGGATGACACAGATAAGCAAGAAATTAGTCAAACCTTGACCAGTGTTTATCGTTCATTGGAGGAAAAAGGCTATAATCCAATCAACCAAATCATTGGCTATGTATTAAGTGGGGACCCTGCTTATATTCCTCGCTACAATGATGCCCGCAATCAAATTCGTAAACATGAACGCGATGAAATCATCGAAGAATTGGTGCGCTACTACCTGAAAGGAAATGGGATTGACCTCTAATGAGAATAATGGGATTAGATGTCGGTTCAAAGACTGTTGGCGTAGCCATTTCAGACCCTTTAGGTTTCACAGCTCAAGGCTTGGAAATTATTCCGATTGACGAAGAAAAGGGTGAATTTGGTTTTCAACGTTTAACTGAGTTGGTTGAACAATATAAGGTTGATAAGTTTGTTGTAGGCCTACCTAAGAATATGAATAATACTAGTGGTCCACGTGTGGAAGCTAGTCAAGCTTACGGTGATTTATTGACTGAGCGTTATAAACTTCCAGTTGATTATCAGGATGAACGTTTAACAACTGTTGCAGCAGAGCGCATGCTAATTGAGCAAGCGGATATCAGCCGAGGAAAACGCAAGAAAGTTATCGATAAATTAGCAGCTCAGCTGATTTTACAAAATTATTTAGATAGAACATTTTAAAGGAGATACGAATGGCACATCATCATGACCATGAACACGACCACAATCACGACGAACGTGAATTGATTACTTTGGTAGACGACCAAGGAAACGAAACACTTTTTGAAATTTTATTGACAATTGACGGTCAAGAAGAATTCGGTAAAAACTACGTCCTCTTAATACCTGCAAGCGCAGAAGAAGATGAGAACGGAGAAGTTGAAATTCAAGCCTACTCATACATTGAAAATGAGAACGGCACAGAAGGCGACCTCCAACCAATCCCAGAAGACGCAACAGCAGAATGGGATATGATTGAAGAAGTCTTCAACAGCTTTATGGAGGAATAAAAAGGTCCAGTGGACCTTTTTATCTTTTGCTTGAAAACAGGAGAGCAAAACTAGGTCCGGGTGGCCTTTTTATCATGGTACTGAGGCCTTTGGATCATGATAATAAAGAATAAAGGTCTGGTGAATATTTTAGTCTGCTCTCTGAGGCTGGGACAAAGGTCCTGGTCTCACTTGTTTTTTCTTAATAGTTCAACGTGACGCAGTGGTAGAGTGCGCTCTAATTCACTGATGTTACCAGTTTTTACGGCCCCTACTCAACTGTGTGGAGGTGGGCTAACGGCTCATCGAACTCTTTGGGTTACCGATTTTTATCCCACTCTCTTTTCTTATGGAAACTAGTAAAAATACCACTAAAATCAATGAACAACTTGAAGGTAGAGGATTGTATGAAAGATGAGTTAGAAAGATATTTGTTAAAAGACCCTGATATCATTAGGATTCTGGGGATTGTAAAGGATTTAGACTTAGCGGACTCGTGGATTTGTGCAGGAACAATTCGTAATTTTATCTGGAATCATTACCATTTTGATAAAAATACGGATGTTGATCTTATCTTTTACGATGAGCAAGTGTCGTATCAAGCAACAAAAGAATTAGAAGTAAATTTGCGTCAAAGATATCCGGAATATCAGTGGGAAGTTAAGAATCAAGTATTTATGCACATTCATAGCCCAGACACCCTTCCTTATCAATCGTCGAGAGATGCGATGGAAAAATTCCCAGAAAGGTGTACCGCAATTGGTGTTCGTCAGACAGAAAATGGGAATATAGAACTATTTGCCCCTTATGGATTGACTGATATTTATAATTATTTGGTACGACCAACTCCTCATTTTATGGCCAATTCTAAACGTATGTACTTATATGAGAAAAGAATAAAAAAGAAGAATTGGAAAAAACAATGGCCTAAAATAACCATAAAATATGAAGAATAAACAAAATATAATCCGATAGACAAAAATGTCCTGTAGAAAGTTAGCTCTTTTCGATAAACTTAAACCATCAAACAAAGGAGATAGGATGATGGAATTTGAAAAGGTCTATGATTGCGTAAAAGGAATTGTTAACAAGGCTCGTAAAGAGTTTTATATCAAACTGTGGGACAGAGATGACTGGGAGCAGGAAGGCATGATAACCTTGTTTGAATTATTGGAGGATCAACCATGGTTGATTGGGGAAAGAGCCCAGTTGTATTGTTATTTCAAGGTTAAATTCAGAAATCGGATTAAGGACTATGTTCGCAGACAGGAAAGTAAAAAGCGCAAGTTTGACCGCATGCCTCATGAAGACATACATGAACTATCACAAGTAATACAATCGCCAGGTTTAGTCAATGACGAGCTATTGTTGTTGAGAGGTGCCTTGAGAGATTATCGGAAAAATTTGTCCATGGACCAATTGGAAAATTATGAAAAACTAATTAGTGGTCAGAGTTTCAATGGTCGCAAGAACATGCTTAGGGATTTACAAGAACATTTAAAGGACTTTCGATGATTGTTTTCTACTAATGCTATAAAAATAATGGCGATAAAATATACGAACCGCCTCCCAAAACAGAAGTTTTGGGATTTTTAAATTTTTAAGTAAAAACTCTTGCAATGCACAATATAATTTGATAGAATGTTCTAGTGCCGTAAAATTACGGCTGTAGCTTTGATGCAAGAGGTTGCGACACGCTCGGTTGCATTGCCACGCAACGCGTGTTGGTTTTCTTGTGGAGCTAGCCTATTATCTTAAATAGACGAAAAGGAGAAAAAGATGGCAAACAAAAAAATCCGCATCCGCTTGAAAGCGTACGAACACCGTACACTTGATACAGCAGCTGCAAAAATCGTTGAAACTGCAACTCGTACAGGTGCTCAAGTAGCAGGTCCAGTTCCACTTCCAACAGAACGTAGCCTCTACACAATCATCCGTGCGACTCACAAGTACAAAGATTCTCGTGAGCAGTTCGAAATGCGTACACACAAACGTTTGATTGACATCATCAACCCAACTCAAAAAACAGTTGATGCTTTGATGAAATTGGATCTTCCAAGTGGTGTAAACGTAGAAATCAAATTGTAATCAAGTCGCGAGCAAAACTCAGAAACTTGATTTGAGCATGAAAAACGCTCGTTAAAAACTTTTTAAATACAAAATTAAGAAAAGGAATATTTTTCTCATGACAAAAGGAATCTTAGGGAAAAAAGTGGGAATGACTCAAATCTTCACTGAATCTGGTGAATTTATCCCTGTAACTGTCATCGAAGCAACTCCAAACGTTGTTCTTCAAGTGAAAACAGTTGAAACTGATGGTTATGCAGCAGTTCAAGTTGGTTTTGATGACAAACGCGAAGTATTGAGCAACAAACCTGCCAAAGGCCATGTAGCTAAAGCTAACACAGCTCCTAAGCGCTTCATTCGTGAATTCAAAAACATTGAAGGCTTGGAAGTTGGACAAGAAATTACAGTTGAAACTTTCGCAGCTGGTGATGTTGTTGATGTAACTGGTACATCTAAAGGTAAAGGTTTCCAAGGTGTTATCAAACGCCATGGTCAATCACGTGGTCCTATGGCTCACGGTTCTCGTTACCACCGTCGTCCAGGTTCTATGGGTCCTGTTGCACCTAACCGTGTATTCAAAGGTAAAAACCTTGCAGGTCGCATGGGCGGCAACCGTGTAACAATTCAAAACCTTGAAGTTGTACAAGTTGTTCCAGAAAAGAACGTTATCCTTATCAAAGGTAACGTACCAGGTGCTAAGAAATCTCTTATCACTATCAAGTCAGCAGTTAAAGCTGGTAAATAATAAGGAAAGGGGAAATCAGTCGAAATGGCAAACGTAACATTATTTGACCAAACTGGTAAACAAGCTGGTGAAGTAGTTCTTAACGATGCGATCTTTGGTATCGAGCCAAACCAAGCAGTTGTATTTGATGTGATCATCAGCCAACGTGCTATCCTTCGTCAAGGTACTCACGCAGTTAAAAACCGTTCAGCAGTCTCAGGTGGCGGACGCAAACCATGGCGTCAAAAAGGAACTGGACGTGCTCGTCAAGGTTCTATCCGTTCACCACAATGGCGTGGCGGTGGCGTAGTCTTCGGACCAACTCCACGTTCATACGCGTACAAACTTCCACAAAAAGTTCGTCGCTTGGCACTTAAATCTGTTTACTCAGAAAAAGTTGCTGAAAACAAATTTGTAGCTGTTAACTCACTTGAATTCACAGCTCCAAAAACTGCTGAATTTGCAAAAGTACTTGCAGCATTGAGCATTGATTCTAAAGTCCTTGTTATTCTTGAAGAAGGCAACGAATTCGCAGCTCTTTCTGCTCGTAACATCCCAGGAGTTAAAGTTGCAACTGCAACAACTGCAAGCGTACTTGACATCGCAAATGCAGACAAACTTCTTGTAACTCAAGCAGCTATCTCTAAAATTGAGGAGGTTCTTGCATAATGAATTTGTATGATGTTATCAAAAAACCTGTCATCACAGAAAGCTCAATGGGCCAACTCGAAGCAGGCAAGTATGTATTTGAAGTTGACACTCGTGCACACAAACTCTTGATCAAGCAAGCTGTTGAAGCTGCATTCGAGGGTGTTAAAGTTGCAAATGTTAACACAATCAACGTGAAACCTAAAACAAAACGCGTAGGTCGTTATGTAGGTCGCACAAACAAAGTGAAAAAAGCAATCATCACATTGGCTGCTGATTCAAAAGCGATCGAATTGTTCGCTACAGCTGACGCTGAATAATCAAAGGAGGAATTAACGTGGGTATTAAAGTTTATAAACCAACGACAAATGGCCGTCGTAACATGACTTCTTTGGACTTCGCTGAAATCACAACAAGCACTCCAGAAAAAAGCTTGCTTGTTGCTTTGAAGAGCAAAGCTGGTCGTAACAACAACGGTCGCATCACTGTTCGTCACCAAGGTGGCGGTCACAAACGTTTCTACCGTTTGGTAGACTTCAAACGTAACAAAGATGGCGTTGAAGCAATCGTTAAAACTATCGAATACGATCCAAACCGTTCAGCAAACATCGCTCTTGTACACTACACAGACGGTGTTAAAGCTTACATCATTGCTCCTAAAGGTCTTGAAGTTGGTCAACGCATCGTTTCAGGTCCAGAAGCAGATATCAAAGTTGGTAACGCACTTCCACTTGCAAACATCCCAGTCGGTACTGTTGTTCACAACATCGAGTTGAAACCAGGTCGCGGTGGTGAGTTGGTTCGTGCTGCTGGTGCATCTGCACAGGTTCTTGGTCAAGAAGGTAAATACGTTCTTGTTCGCCTTCAATCAGGTGAAGTTCGTATGATCCTTGGTACTTGCCGTGCTACTGTTGGTACTGTAGGTAACGAACAACATGGCCTTGTTAACCTTGGTAAAGCAGGTCGTAGCCGCTGGAAAGGTATCCGTCCAACAGTTCGCGGTTCTGTAATGAACCCTAACGATCACCCACACGGTGGTGGTGAAGGTAAAGCACCAGTTGGTCGTAAAGCACCATCTACACCATGGGGTAAACCAGCTCTTGGTTTGAAAACTCGTAACAAGAAAGCTAAATCTGACAAACTTATCGTTCGTCGTCGCAACCAAAAATAATCTATTCTTAGTTGCATAGCATTCTATATCATCCGCCAACTCGGTAGGGATTGTCATGGACTGACTATTCCAGCACCTCAGTTTGATTGAAATGCCAGTTTGACGCAGTGGTTGATTGCAGTTTCTAGTAGCATAGCTACGTCGAAACTTCTAATCAACTGTGCGGGGGCAGGACAACGAACACGGTAACTGGGGTTCTGTCCAGCTCCCAAGCCGCTGTGGTACATATTTTAAAGGAGAAAACACTAAAATGGGACGTAGTCTTAAAAAAGGACCTTTCGTCGATGAGCATTTGATGAAAAAAGTTGAAGCTCAAGCAAATGACGAAAAGAAAAAAGTAATTAAAACTTGGTCACGTCGTTCAACGATCTTCCCAAGTTTCATCGGTTATACAATCGCAGTTTACGATGGACGTAAACACGTACCTGTATACATTCAAGAAGACATGGTAGGTCACAAACTTGGTGAATTTGCACCAACTCGTACTTACAAAGGTCATGCTGCTGACGACAAGAAAACTCGTCGTAAATAATTTAGGAGGAAAACACAATGGCAGAAATTACTTCAGCTAAAGCAACTGCTCGCACAGTACGTGTTTCACCTCGTAAATCACGTCTTGTCTTGGATAACATCCGTGGCAAAAGCGTAGCAGACGCAATCGCAATCTTGAAATTCACACCAAACAAAGCTGCAGGCATTATCGAGGGAGTTTTGAACTCAGCAATCGCTAACGCTGAAAACAACTTTGGTTTGGAAAAAGCTAACTTGGTAGTCAGCGAAGCATTCGCAAACGAAGGACCAACGTTGAAACGTTTCCGTCCACGTGCGAAAGGTTCTGCTTCACCAATCAACAAACGCACAGCTCACATCACTGTAGTTGTGGCAGAGAAATAAGGAGGTAAAAACGTGGGTCAAAAAGTACATCCAATTGGTATGCGTGTTGGCATCATCCGTGATTGGGATGCTAAATGGTATGCTGAAAAAGAATACGCGGATTACCTTCATGAAGATCTTGCAATCCGCAACTTTATCAAAAAAGAATTGGCTGATGCTTCAACATCAACAATCGAAATCGAACGTGCTGTAAATAAAGTTATCGTTTCTATCCACACTGCTAAGCCAGGTATGGTTATCGGTAAAGCTGGTAGCAACGTTGATGCACTTCGTGCTCAATTGAACAAATTGACTGGCAAGCAGGTACACATCAACATCATCGAAATCAAACAACCTGATTTGGATGCACACCTTGTTGGTGAGTCAATCGCTCGTCAATTGGAGCAACGTGTGGCATTCCGCCGTGCTCAAAAACAAGCTATCCAACGTGCAATGCGCGCTGGTGCAAAAGGTATCAAAACACAAGTTTCTGGTCGTTTGAACGGTGCTGATATTGCCCGTGCAGAAGGCTACTCAGAAGGAACTGTTCCTCTTCATACACTTCGTGCGGATATCGACTACGCTTGGGAAGAAGCTTTGACAACTTACGGTAAACTTGGTATCAAAGTATGGATCTACCGTGGTGAAGTTCTTCCAGCTCGTAAAAACACTAAAGGAGGTAAATAACAAATGTTAGTACCTAAACGTGTAAAACACCGTCGTGAATTCCGTGGAAAAATGCGCGGTGAAGCTAAAGGTGGAAAACAAGTAGACTTTGGTCAATACGGTCTTCAAGCAACTACTAGCTCATGGATTACAAACCGCCAAATCGAAGCTGCCCGTATCGCTATGACGCGTTACATGAAACGTGGTGGTAAAGTTTGGATTAAGATCTTCCCACACAAATCATACACTGCTAAAGCTATCGGTGTACGTATGGGTTCTGGTAAAGGTGCTCCTGAAGGTTGGGTAGCTCCAGTTAAACGCGGTAAGGTTATGTTTGAAGTAGCTGGCGTTTCTGAAGAAATCGCACGCGAAGCATTCCGCCTTGCTGGTCACAAATTGCCAGTTAAAGTTAAATTCGTAAAACGTGAAGCAGAATAAGGAGAAGACATGAAACTTCAAGAAATTAAAGATTTTGTAAAAGAACTTCGTGGCCTTTCTCAAGAAGAACTTGCTAAGAAAGAAAACGAATTGAAGAAAGAACTCTTCGAACTTCGTTTCCAAGCTGCTGCTGGTCAACTTGAGCAAACTGCTCGTTTGAACGAAGTGAAGAAACAAATTGCACGTATCAAAACTGTGCAATCTGAAACTAAATAATAGATTGGGAAAGGAGAATTTCAATGGAACGCAATAATCGTAAAGTTCTTGTTGGACGCGTAGTATCTGACAAAATGGACAAAACAATCACAGTTGTAGTTGAAACAAAACGTAACCACCCAGTCTATGGTAAACGTATTAACTACTCTAAAAAGTACAAAGCTCATGATGAAAACAATGTTGCTAAAGAAGGCGATATCGTTCGTATCATGGAAACTCGCCCACTTTCAGCTACAAAACGTTTCCGTCTTGTAGAAGTTGTGGAAGAGGCAGTTATCATTTAATCAACCTGAAAGGAGAAAATTGACATGATTCAAACAGAAACTCGTTTGAAAGTTGCTGACAACAGTGGCGCACGTGAAATCTTGACAATCAAAGTTCTTGGTGGTTCAGGACGTAAATTCGCGAACATCGGCGACATCATCGTTGCTTCAGTAAAACAAGCTACTCCTGGTGGTGCGGTTAAAAAAGGTGACGTTGTTAAAGCCGTTATCGTTCGTACTAAGACAGGTGCTCGTCGTGCTGATGGTTCATACATCAAATTCGATGAGAATGCTGCTGTTATCATCCGTGAAGACAAAAACCCTCGCGGAACTCGTATCTTTGGCCCAGTGGCACGTGAATTGCGTGATGGCGGTTTCATGAAAATCGTTTCATTGGCACCAGAAGTACTTTAATCAGATAGTTTTAGGAAATTTGTCACAGACTAGGCAGTTTGTTGCAGATAGTACTTGGGTACATCAAAACAAACTAACGAAGTCTGTGACGGATTTAGTAAACTAGAAAACAAACTAAGTCCCCTGGTTAAATTACTAACCAGGGTGCCCATTAGGGCGTAAGAAATTATAGGAGAAATCAAATGTTTGTAAAAAAAGGCGATAAAGTTCGCGTAATCGCTGGTAAAGACAAAGGCGTTGAAGCTCTTGTCGTAACAGCACTTCCAAAAGTAAACAAAGTTATTGTTGAAGGTGTTAACATCGTTAAGAAACACCAAAAACCAAACAGCGAAAACCCTCAAGGTGCTATCGTTGAAAAAGAAGCTCCAATCCATGTGTCAAACGTTCAAGTTCTTGACAAAAATGGTGTTGCAGGACGCGTTGGTTACAAGTTTGTAGACGGCAAAAAAGTTCGCTACAACAAAAAATCAGGCGAAGTGCTTGATTAATCACGAAGGAAAGGAGAAGTATAATGGCAAATCGTTTAAAAGAAAAATATCTTAATGAAGTAGTTCCTGCTTTGACTGAACAATTTAACTATTCTTCAGTTATGGCTGTGCCAAAAGTTGATAAGATCGTTTTGAACATGGGTGTTGGTGACGCTGTTTCTAACGCTAAAAACCTTGAGAAAGCTGCTCAAGAATTGGCTTTGATCTCAGGTCAAAAACCACTTATCACTAAAGCTAAGAAATCAATCGCCGGCTTCCGTCTTCGTGAGGGTGTTGCGATCGGTGCGAAAGTAACTCTTCGTGGCGAACGTATGTATGAGTTCTTGGACAAATTGGTTACAGTTTCACTTCCACGTGTACGTGACTTCCACGGTGTACCAACTAAGTCATTCGACGGACGTGGTAACTACACACTTGGTGTGAAAGAGCAATTGATCTTCCCAGAAATCAACTTCGACGATGTTGATAAAACTCGCGGTATGGATATCGTTATCGTTACAACTGCTAACACTGACGAAGAATCACGTGCATTGCTTACTGGCCTTGGTATGCCGTTTGCAAAATAAGAGGGAGAGAATAAATGGCTAAAAAATCAATGATCGCTAAGAACAAACGCCCAGCTAAGTTCTCTACACAAGCTTACACACGCTGTGAAAAATGTGGACGTCCACACTCAGTTTACCGCAAATTCAAATTGTGCCGTGTATGCTTCCGCGACTTGGCTTACCTTGGACAAATTCCTGGCGTAACAAAAGCTTCTTGGTAAGATAAGATGTGAGAGCGTTTAGCAACCAAGGCAAAGATAGGAGATTTGACGACGAAGTTTACTTCTAGGAAAATCTATTTTCTTTGCTAAGGTTGTAGCTCGAACTCAATTAAAACAACCCCGATACAAAGTTTGCTTGCCGATTTGAACACGGGCGAAAGCCTGTGTGAAAAAGACAAACTTTCCTAGAAACCAAAGTTTCTACGTCAAGTTTTCTATTTTCACTTTGGCTTTTTAGCGCCCTTTGTATCATGAATTAACTAGCAAGTGACTAGATCAAACTGCTAGTGAGAGGAGAAACAACAAATGGTTATGACTGACCCAATTGCAGATTTTTTGACACGTATTCGTAACGCTAACCAAGCAAAACACGAAGTGCTTGAAGTTCCTGCATCAAACATCAAAAAAGGTATTGCTACAATCCTTAAAAACGAAGGTTTTGTAAAAAACGTTGAATTCATCGAAGATGACAAACAAGGTATCATCCGCGTATTCTTGAAATACGGACCAAACGGTGAAAAAGTTATCACTAACTTGAAACGCGTTTCAAAACCAGGTCTTCGTGTTTACTCAAAACGTGAAGATATTCCAAAAGTTCTTAACGGACTTGGTATCGCAATCATCTCAACATCAGAAGGTCTTTTGACTGACAAACAAGCTCGTCAAAAGAATGTTGGTGGTGAGGTTATCGCATACGTTTGGTAATCTTTTAGCTTCCAATTTCGTCATGTGCCTGTGTTAGAGCGTCTGGACATACCCAAGTATAGCCTGCGTCGCTCTGCCTTGTCACATTTAGAAATTGAAACCTAAAAGCATGATTGCTTCTCAAATGCGATCATGAGACCTAACTAGAACAAGACTTACTAATTGAACACGCCTACAACTCATTGAAAAAAGTGGAAAGTGTTTCAGAAATGTTCACTTTGTTTGTCGTAAACGTCTGAACTTTCTCTGACCTTTGGTCAGGAAAGTCCTTGTCGTTCTGACGAGGGTGCGTCTGCGAAATCAAAGATTTCGGACTTGCCGCTTATTTTTCTTCGAGTTGCTTAACGGCTTTGTATCTTGTTCACCCCGTGAAAACTAGTCGCTCGACGGCTTGATAATTTAACAGGAGAATTAAAAAATATGTCACGTATTGGTAATAAAGTAATTACATTGCCTGCTGGTGTTGAGCTTGCTCAAAACAACGGCGTGGTAACTGTAAAAGGACCTAAAGGGGAATTGACTCGTGAATTCCCAACTGCTATTGAAATCCGTGTGGAAGGTACAGAAGTTACACTTCACCGTCCAAACGATTCAAAAGAAATGAAGACTATTCACGGTACTAGCCGTGCTAACCTCAACAACATGGTTGTTGGTGTTTCTGAAGGCTTCAAAAAAGAACTTGAAATGCGTGGTGTCGGTTACCGTGCTCAATTAGCTGGTAACAAATTGACACTTGCTGTTGGTAAATCACATCCAGATGAAGTGGTTGCACCAGAAGGTATTACATTTGAAGTTCCAACACCAACACAAATCATCGTGTCTGGTATCAACAAAGAAGTTGTTGGTCAAACAGCAGCTTACATCCGTAGCCTTCGCGCTCCTGAGCCATACAAAGGTAAAGGTATCCGCTACGTTGGTGAATTCGTTCGCCGTAAAGAAGGTAAAACAGGTAAATAATAGCTTGCTGGGGTGGCTAAGCCACCTGGCTGACTATTTCTCAAATTGTTTCGTAAGAAACAGAATCATACATTAAGAGGTGAATATTGTGATTTCAAAACCAGATAAAAACAAAATCCGCCAAAAACGCCACCGTCGCGTTCGCGGTAAAATCTCTGGAACTGCTGCTCGCCCACGTTTGAACATTTTCCGTTCTAATACAGGCATCTACGCTCAAGTGATTGATGACGTAGCGGGTGTAACGCTCGCAAGCGCTTCTACTCTTGATAAAGAAGTTTCAAAAGGTACTAAGACAGAACAAGCTGTTGTTGTAGGTAAACTCGTTGCTGAACGCGCGGTAGCTAAAGGTATTTCTGAAGTGGTCTTTGACCGCGGTGGATATCTCTATCACGGACGTGTGAAAGCTTTGGCTGAATCAGCTCGTGAAAACGGATTGAAATTCTAATAGGGAGGACACTAAGAAATGGCATTCAAAGATAACGCAGTTGAAATTGAAGAACGCGTAGTAGCCATCAACCGTGTTACAAAAGTTGTTAAAGGTGGACGTCGTCTTCGTTTCGCAGCTCTTGTGGTTGTTGGTGACCGTAACGGTCGCGTAGGTTTCGGTACTGGTAAAGCTCAAGAAGTACCAGAAGCTATCCGTAAAGCAGTTGAATCTGCTAAGAAAAACATGATTGAAGTACCAATGGTTGGTACAACAATTCCTCACGAAGTTCGTTCAGAATTTGGAGGAGCTCGTGTATTGTTGAAACCTGCTTCAGAAGGTTCTGGGGTTGCTGCCGGTGGTGCAACTCGTGCCGTAATCGAATTGGCAGGTATCGCAGATGTGACTTCTAAGTCACTTGGTTCAAACACACCAATCAACATCGTTCGCGCAACAGTTGAAGGTTTGAAACAATTGAAACGTGCTGAAGAAGTGGCTGCACTTCGTGGCATCTCAGTTTCTGATTTAGCATAAGAAAGGAGATACTCATGGCTCAAATTAAAATCACTTTGACTAAGTCTCCAATCGGTCGCAAACCAGAACAACGTAAAACAGTTGTTGCACTTGGACTTGGTAAATTGAACTCTTCAGTTGTTAAGGAAGATAACCCAGCTATCCTTGGTATGGTTAACGCTATCTCTCACTTGGTAACTGTAGAAGAAGTTAAGTAAAATAACAAATGGCTAAGTCGCATAGAAAATTCTTTGCGACTTCTAGTCAATTTCATAAAATAAGCGAGTTTGTGGACAAAGACTCTTGTATTCCACAGGCGCTAGCATATAAAAGAGGAGAAAATAAGTAATGAAACTTCATGAATTGCAACCTGCTACAGGTTCTCGTAAAGTCCGCAACCGTGTAGGTCGTGGTACATCATCAGGTAACGGTAAAACTTCTGGCCGTGGTCAAAAAGGTCAAAAAGCTCGTAGCGGTGGCGGTGTTCGTCCAGGTTTTGAGGGTGGACAAACTCCATTGTTCCGTCGTCTTCCAAAACGTGGATTTACAAACATCAACGCTAAAGAATACGCAATCGTTAACCTTGATCAATTGAACGCTTTTGAAGATGGTGCTGAAGTAACACCAGTTGTACTTATCGAAGCTGGTATTGTTAAAGCTGAAAAATCAGGTATCAAAATCCTTGGTAACGGCGAATTGACGAAGAAATTGACAGTTAAGGCTGCTAAATTCTCTAAATCAGCTGAAGAAGCAATCACTTCTAAAGGTGGCTCAGTAGAAGTCATCTAAGAGGTGACAGCCTATGTTTTTTAAGCTTTTAAAGGATGCCTTGAAAATAAAATTGGTGCGTAGTAAAATTCTATTTACCATTTTTATCCTTTTGGTTTTCCGAATCGGTACTCATATTACAGTGCCAGGGGTAAATGCAAAAAGTCTTGAAGCCTTGTCAAATGTCCCATTTTTGAACATGTTGAGTCTGGTTTCTGGTAATGCAATGCGAAATTTTTCGGTCTTTGCGCTAGGGGTTAGCCCATATATCACGGCTTCTATCATTGTTCAACTCTTACAAATGGATATCTTACCCAAATTTGTAGAATGGGGAAAACAGGGTGAAGTTGGTCGACGGAAGTTAAATCAAGCGACCCGATACATCTCTTTGGTGTTGGCGTTTGTTCAGTCTATCGGTATCACAGCAGGTTTCAATGCTCTATCAGGTGCAAAATTAACAAATATGCCACTTAACTGGCAAACCTATTTGTTAATTGGTTCCATTTTAACAACTGGTTCAGTTATTGTTACTTGGTTAGGAGAACAAATTTCTGAAAAAGGCTACGGTAATGGGACATCAATGATTATCTTTGCGGGTATCATTTCATCCTTGCCAGGAACTTTTTATGAGATTTACATCGACCGTTTTGTTAATATTGAATCGAGTCGTCTGGGACAATCTGCGGTTTTTGTTGCAGCATTGATTGTCTTGATACTTTTTGTAATTTACTTTACAACATTTGTACAACAAGCTGAGTATAAACTACCAATTCAGTACACAAAACGTGCTCAAGGTGCACCTTCTAGCTCTTACTTGCCCCTAAAATTGAATCCAGCAGGAGTTATTCCCGTTATCTTTGCAGGTTCCATTACTGCAGTTCCAACTTCTTTGATTCAATATTTTGCAAGTCAGAATAGAAGTGCGGGTTGGTTAATGGCAGTTCAAGAATACTTTGATTATTCAACTGTCAAAGGAATGATTGTTTACGCAAGTTTGATTATCTTGTTTACTTTCTTCTATACATTCGTTCAGGTCAATCCTGAAAAAACTGCAGAAAGTTTACAAAAGAGTGCTGCCTATATCCACGGCGTACGGCCTGGAAATGGGACAGAGCAATTCTTGTCTAAATTGCTGAAGCGATTAGCTGCGATTGGCGCACTATTCCTAAGCTTTATCGCCTTGCTACCAATTCTTGCACAAAATCTCTTTGGGCTTTCTTCGAATATTGCTTTCTTGGGTACAAGTTTGATTATCTTGATTTCAACAAGTATCGAAGGTATTAAGCAGTTGGAAGGCTACCTTCTAAAGAGAAAATATGTAGGTTTCTTGGAAATTACAGAATAGAATATAGGTTGACCTCGTCAACCTTCTATTTTGTTTTTAGATAAGTTTGTCAATGTTGGCAAATTTATGTGAAAACAAAATAAGGAGTTTGTCATGAATCTTTTAATTATGGGTTTACCAGGTGCTGGTAAGGGGACACAGGCAGCTAAGATTGTAGAGAAATTTAATGTTGCTCATATTTCTACTGGCGATATGTTCCGTGCAGCGATGGCGAATCAGACTGAGATGGGGGTTTTGGCTAAGTCTTATATTGACAAGGGCGATTTAGTACCAGATGAAGTTACTAATGGCATTGTCAAAGAGCGCTTGGTTCAAGATGATATTAAAGAAAAAGGTTTCTTGTTGGACGGTTACCCACGTACTATCGAACAAGCCCATGCACTAGATGCAAACTTGGCGGATTTGGGTATTGAATTGCAAGGAGTAATCAACATTGATATTGATCCATCAAAATTGATTGAGCGTCTAAGTGGCCGCATCATTCATAAGGAAACAGGTGAAACCTTCCACAAGGTATTCAATCCACCAGTTGGGGATTACAAAGAGGAAGATTACTACCAACGTGAAGATGATAAGCCAGAATCTGTTAAACGCCGTTTAGAAGTAAACATTGCACAAGGTCAACCGATTATCGAACACTATCGTGCCAAAGGATTGGTGCATGATATTGAAGGTGACCAAGACATCGAACTTGTTTTCCAAGCAATTGATACTGTGCTATCAAAATTGCAATAAACTTAATAGATTTGGCTTGCATTTTTCCACCAAAAGTGATAAAATAGCCTAGTCTGACTTATAATTGTTACCTCTGTGTTCAGAGGGCATCAAATCGATATTTAGAGAGGGGTTACTTTTGCATGGCAAAAGAAGATGTGATTGAAATTGAAGGCAAAGTAGTTGATACAATGCCAAATGCTATGTTTACTGTTGAGTTGGAAAATGGACACCAAGTCCTTGCAACTGTTTCTGGTAAAATCCGTAAGAACTACATTCGTATTTTGGTCGGTGACCGCGTAACTGTTGAGCTTAGTCCATACGACTTGACACGTGGACGTATCACATACCGCTTTAAATAGTCGAAATACTTGGAGGGATTAGACATGAAAGTAAGACCATCGGTCAAACCAATTTGCGAATACTGCAAAGTCATTCGTCGTAATGGTCGTGTTATGGTGATTTGCCCAGCAAACCCTAAACACAAGCAACGTCAAGGTTAAGAAATAGAAAGGAGAAAACATGGCTCGTATTGCTGGAGTTGACATTCCAAATGACAAACGTGTAGTTATTTCATTGACTTATGTTTATGGTATCGGTCTCGCAACTTCTAAGAAAATTCTTGCAGCAGCAGGTATTTCAGAAGATGTTCGCGTAAAAGATTTGACACCGGATCAAGAAGACGCTATTCGTCGCGAAGTTGATGCAATCAAAGTTGAAGGTGACCTTCGTCGTGAAGTTAACTTGAACATCAAACGTTTGATGGAAATCGGTTCATACCGTGGTATCCGTCACCGTCGTGGACTTCCTGTCCGTGGACAAAACACTAAAAACAATGCCCGCACTCGTAAAGGTAAAGCTGTTGCGATCGCAGGTAAGAAAAAATAAAATAGGAGGTAGAAAAATTGGCTAAACCAACACGTAAACGTCGTGTGAAAAAGAATATCGAATCTGGTATTGCACATATTCACGCAACATTTAATAACACTATTGTTATGATTACTGATGTGCATGGTAACGCTATTGCTTGGTCATCAGCTGGTGCTCTTGGTTTCAAAGGTTCTCGTAAATCTACACCATTCGCGGCTCAAATGGCTTCAGAAGCTGCTGCTAAATCTGCACAAGAACACGGTCTTAAAACAGTTGAAGTTACCGTTAAAGGCCCAGGTTCAGGTCGTGAGTCTGCTATCCGCGCTCTTGCTGCCGCTGGTCTTGAAGTAACAGCAATTCGTGATGTGACTCCTGTACCACACAATGGTGCTCGTCCTCCAAAACGTCGCCGTGTATAATCATACATACCATACACAGCTTTTCGTTTAAGAGGGAGTAAGAAATGATTGAGTTTGAAAAACCAACAATAACAAAAATTGATGAAAAAAAAGATTACGGCAGATTTGTCATCGAACCGCTAGAACGTGGTTATGGAACAACTCTTGGTAACTCTCTTCGTCGTGTACTTCTTGCTTCACTTCCAGGTGCTGCAGTAACATCAATTAAAATTGATGGCGTACTCCACGAATTCGACACAGTTCCAGGTGTCCGTGAAGATGTTATGCAAATTATTCTTAGCATCAAAGGCATTGCTGTAAAATCTTATGTCGAAGACGAAAAGACGATTGAACTTGATGTAGTAGGTCCAGCTGAAGTAACAGCAGGGGACATTCTTACTGACAGTGACATTGAAATTATTAACCCAGATCATTATCTATTTACAATTGCTGAAGGTGCTACTTTTAAAGCGGTTCTGACTGTAAATTCAGGTCGTGGTTATGTACCAGCTGAAGGCAATAAAAAAGATGATGCACCCGTAGGGACGCTTGCTGTGGATTCTATCTACACGCCAGTGAAAAAAGTCAACTATCAAGTTGAGCCAGCTCGAGTTGGTAGCAACGATGGTTTTGACAAACTGACACTTGAAATCAATACAAATGGTACCATTATTCCAGAAGATGCTTTAGGTCTTTCTGCACGTATTTTGATGGAGCACCTCGGTCTATTTACAGATTTGACTGAAGTTGCTAAATCGGCAGAAGTAATGAAGGAAACTGAAGTAACGTCTGACGACCGTATGCTTGATCGTACGATTGAAGAATTGGACCTTTCTGTTCGCTCGTATAACTGTTTGAAACGCGCAGGTATTAATACTGTGTTTGATTTGACAGAGAAAACTGAGCCAGAAATGATGAAAGTGCGCAATCTTGGTCGTAAGAGTCTTGAAGAAGTCAAGGTTAAATTGGCTGACTTAGGTCTAGGATTGAAGAAAGATAAATAATATAGGAGGAAATCATGGCATACCGTAAACTAGGACGCACTAGCTCACAACGTAAAGCAATGTTGCGCGATTTGACAACTGACCTTTTGATCAACGAATCAATCGTTACAACTGAAGCTCGTGCTAAAGAAATCCGTAAAACAGTTGAAAAAATGATCACACTTGGTAAACGTGGTGACTTGCACGCACGTCGTCAAGCTGCTGCATTCGTTCGTAACGAAATCGCATCTGAAAACTATGATGAAGCTACTGACAAGTACACAGCTACTACTGTACTTCAAAAATTGTTCTCAGAAATTGCGCCTCGCTATGCAGAACGCAATGGTGGATATACTCGTATCCTCAAAACTGAACCACGTCGTGGTGATGCTGCCCCAATGGCAATTATCGAACTTGTATAAGATCATCAATTTTGTTGAGTGTTATGATGATGGGATTTGTTTCAAATCCTTAGTCTAGCTCTGGTCTGCCGCTGGGTTCATCCCAGCGGTAACACTCATCATATTGATTGGACGCTTGTTTACGAAATTACTCTAATGTAGAATAATTTCGTAAGCAGGCGTTTTATTTTTGCATAAAATTTGATATACTTTAAAGAACGAATGGAGGATACATGGCTGAAATTACTAACTTCTTTAAAGATTATTATCTTTCGAAAATACAGGATAAACCAGAATTATTTATTGGAATTGAACTTGAATATCCAATAGTGAATAAAAATGGAGGACCCACCTCTATAAAAGTAGCCAAAGATTTACTCGTACATCTTGCAAAGAATATGGATTTTTATGTAAGGAAGTTGGATGAAACTGGCAATCCTATAGAGATTGTCAATGATGATGGCGATCTTATCCTATTCGAAGTAACCTATAACACGCTAGAATTGGCGTTTGCGAAGGCAAAATATATTCACGATGTAGCTAAGCGCTTTGAATTTTATTTACAAGAAATACAGCGATTCTTGGCTTTATATGATCATGAATTGCAGGGAGTGGGAATAAATCCTGGTTGGCAGTTAAATGACCACAGACCAGTAGCTACAGATCGTTATAAGATGCTTATGGCTTATTTAAGATTGGCTGAAAACCACCCTCATATGCATCCCTATGTGGATTATGCGGGTTTTATTTGCGGCAACCAGGTTCAATTTGATGTATCACGTGAAAACTATCTACGGGTTATAAATGCATTTAATAAGATTGAAGCTGTCAAGGCCTTCCTTTTTGCGAATTCTGAATTTGCCGAGCGTGAAGATTGGACAATAAGTCGAGATTATTTTTGGGAATCCTCTATGCATGGTTTGATAGAGGATAATGTCGGGGTATATCCAGAGGATTTCAATACAGAAACAGATTACCTTGAGTTTCAGAAAAAAACGGCCATCTTCTATATTGAACGTGATGCAAAATGTTATTACTTCCCTCCTATCACTATAAAAGATTTTCTAAGAATGAAAAAAATAACTGCTATGACTACCTCTGGTCAGTCGCACGAAATTGTTCCAACTACTAGCGATTTGAAAACACATCGTTCTTATCATTATCAGGAGTTGACCAAAAGAGGCACAATTGAATTCAGAAGTATCTGTACACAACCATTTGATAAGACATTTGCACCGATTGCCTTTCAATTAGGGTTGCTTGTAAATTTAGAAAAATTTGAAAAAATACTAGAAGAAACAGATTTCTTTGACTATTTTGGAAGAGATTACAAGCATCTTCGTAAACAATTCTCAGTAAAACACCTTACGAAAATAGAACGAGAAATCGTAGGGCAAATATCCAGAGAACTAGTGACTTGTGCGACAGAAGGTCTGAAAGCCAGAGGTATGGGGGAAGAAAAATACTTATTATCTTTACAGGATAACAACTGATAATCATTTTAGGTTATCAGTTTTTATTATTTCATAAAAAATCTACAAAAAGTGTTGACAAGAGGAAATGAAGATGATAGAATAATTGAGTTATCTTTTAGAGAACCTGTTAACCGTTTGAAAAAAGTTTCAAAAAGTAGTTGACAAGGTCAAATGAAGATGATAGAATAATTGAGTTGTCAAATCTGAAGCGAGACAACACGAAAAAAAGAAATTAAAAAAATTTCAAAAAAGTGTTGACAAGCAGTTGAAGAAATGATAAACTAAGATAGTTGTCGCAAGAGAGCGATAACAACAAGACCTTTGAAAATTAAAGAAGACGAACCAAACGTGCAGGGTGATTTATCGAATAATAAATCGTCAATGAACAAAAACAATAAAACGGAAAGCTAGTGATAGCTTGAGTTTGAATCAAAACTTTTTATGAGAGTTTGATCCTGGCTCAGGACGAACGCTGGCGGCGTGCCTAATACATGCAAGTGGAACGCACTTATTTCACCGGAGCTTGCTCCACCGAGATAAGTGAGTCGCGAACGGGTGAGTAACGCGTAGGTAACCTGCCTCATAGCGGGGGATAACTATTGGAAACGATAGCTAATACCGCATAACAGCATTTATCGCATGGTAGATGTTTGAAAGAAGCAATTGCTTCACTATGAGATGGACCTGCGTTGTATTAGCTAGTTGGTGGGGTAACGGCTCACCAAGGCCTCGATACATAGCCGACCTGAGAGGGTGATCGGCCACACTGGGACTGAGACACGGCCCAGACTCCTACGGGAGGCAGCAGTAGGGAATCTTCGGCAATGGGGGCAACCCTGACCGAGCAACGCCGCGTGAGTGAAGAAGGTTTTCGGATCGTAAAGCTCTGTTGTAAGAGAAGAACTGTGAGAAGAGTGGAAAGTTTCTCACTTGACGGTATCTTACCAGAAAGGGACGGCTAACTACGTGCCAGCAGCCGCGGTAATACGTAGGTCCCGAGCGTTGTCCGGATTTATTGGGCGTAAAGCGAGCGCAGGCGGTTTGATAAGTCTGAAGTAAAAGGCTGTGGCTTAACCATAGTACGCTTTGGAAACTGTCAAACTTGAGTGCAGAAGGGGAGAGTGGAATTCCATGTGTAGCGGTGAAATGCGTAGATATATGGAGGAACACCGGTGGCGAAAGCGGCTCTCTGGTCTGTAACTGACGCTGAGGCTCGAAAGCGTGGGGAGCGAACAGGATTAGATACCCTGGTAGTCCACGCCGTAAACGATGAGTGCTAGGTGTTGGGTCCTTTCCGGGACTCAGTGCCGCAGCTAACGCATTAAGCACTCCGCCTGGGGAGTACGACCGCAAGGTTGAAACTCAAAGGAATTGACGGGGGCCCGCACAAGCGGTGGAGCATGTGGTTTAATTCGAAGCAACGCGAAGAACCTTACCAGGTCTTGACATCCCAGTGACCGCCCTAGAGATAGGGTTTCTCTTCGGAGCACTGGTGACAGGTGGTGCATGGTTGTCGTCAGCTCGTGTCGTGAGATGTTGGGTTAAGTCCCGCAACGAGCGCAACCCCTATTGTTAGTTGCCATCATTCAGTTGGGCACTCTAGCGAGACTGCCGGTAATAAACCGGAGGAAGGTGGGGATGACGTCAAATCATCATGCCCCTTATGACCTGGGCTACACACGTGCTACAATGGCTGGTACAACGAGTCGCAAGTCGGTGACGGCAAGCTAATCTCTTAAAGCCAGTCTCAGTTCGGATTGTAGGCTGCAACTCGCCTACATGAAGTCGGAATCGCTAGTAATCGCGGATCAGCACGCCGCGGTGAATACGTTCCCGGGCCTTGTACACACCGCCCGTCACACCACGAGAGTTTGTAACACCCGAAGTCGGTGAGGTAACCTTTTAGGAGCCAGCCGCCTAAGGTGGGATAGATGATTGGGGTGAAGTCGTAACAAGGTAGCCGTATCGGAAGGTGCGGCTGGATCACCTCCTTTCTAAGGAAATGGAACCTGTACGTTAGTCTTCTTTAATTTTGAGAGGTCTTGTGGGGCCTTAGCTCAGCTGGGAGAGCGCCTGCTTTGCACGCAGGAGGTCAGCGGTTCGATCCCGCTAGGCTCCATTAACAACGGAAGTTGTTAAGATTTTGTCCATTGAAAATTGAATATCTATCAAACATTCCTGATGTATCTGCAAGGATACATTAAGAAATAGTAACAAGAAAATAAACCGAAAACGCTGTGAATATTTAATGAGTTTTCTAATTTTTTTAAAAA
>NZ_CP118736.1 GCF_032595075.1 Streptococcus sp. 29887
ATGACGAATGAAGAATACATTAAAGCTAGTGAGGCGTTTTTTATCCGTTATTCTGAACACAGGGCAGAGTTAGCACTAGCAGAGGGGAAAACAGACCCAGAGACGCTAATACAGTCACTAGCGAACGCAGAGACGACCATAGCAAACCTATTAAGGGTATTAAACCAGATAGGTATACCGTATTACAATAACAACACCTTACAGCCTAATATAAAAAAACTAATAAAAGTATTAGACGTAGACGGTATTTATAGCGATATTTTCAAGCCTAGCAACAACCCGCTAGATGATGAGGGGTAAAACATGAATAGACAGACAGCAACAGAAGCAGTAAAAGAGCGCTTAACAGAGTACGTAGAAAGCATTACAGATCATAGTAGGAAAGGGAATAAAAAAGCCTATGTTTGCCCGCTTTGTGGTAGCGGTACAGGAAGAAATGCTACAGGAGCTTTTACGATAACCCCAGACGGTAATAGCTGGAAATGCTTTGCATGCGACAAAGGCGGAGACACACTAGACCTAATAGGCTACGTAGAGGGCATAGATGACTATAACAGCAAACTTACACGAGCAGGAGAGTTATTTAATATGACTATAGACGCACCCGCTAGAGAGTACCAAAACCAAGATAAAACCGCACAAAATACAGATACACATAACAGTATACACACACCAACAAGCGGGAACTATCTTGCATTTTACAAACAAGCTAATGACAACATACAGGCTACTAACTACCCCGAAAAACGAGGGCTAAGCAAGGCGATATTAGACCGCTTTAAAATTGGCTACGTAGAAAATTGGAAACACCCAAACGCCCCAGAAAACGTAACAGGGAGCCCCCGTTTAATTATTCCCGTAACGCAGACAAGCTACTTAGCGAGAGACACCCGCGACAATATACCAGACTATCAAAAGCAATACGCAAAAACAAAGGTAGGCGGGAGCGATATTTTTAACGGCAGGGCTTTTATAGATGATCTGGATAAACCTATTTTTATCGTAGAAGGAGAAATAGACGCGCTTAGCATTATGGAAGTAGGCGGGGTAGCTGTAGCGTTAGGGAGTACCAGCAACGCTAAGAAGCTAGCAGGAATGGTTAGAGATAAGCAACTAGAGCGCCCTTTAATTCTAGCGCTAGACAACGACAGCAGAGGCAGGAAGACACAAGCGGAACTAGAGGGGCTTTTACAGGCACAAAAGACACCATACACTATAGCGGTGCTTACAGAAGGCGCAGTAAAAGATCCTAATGAAATGCTTGTAAAGAATAAAGAAGTCTTTACGGCGCGTGTTGAAGACGCTATTAAGAATGCTAGAGACGACAAAGAGAAGTATTTAGAGACATCAACAGATAACTACATACAGGACTTTCTAAACGGTATTGCAGACAGCGTAAACACCCCTAGCATTTCTACAGGCTTTCCTATTCTGGATAAATGTTTAGACGGCGGTTTTTATGAAGGGCTTTATATTGTGGGGGCTATTTCATCTTTAGGTAAAACTACCCTAGTTACCCAGATAGCAGACCAAGTAGCAAGTAGAGGGCATGACGTACTTATTTTTAGCTTAGAAATGGCTAGAGCTGAAATTATGGCTAAAAGTATTAGCCGTCATACTGTTATGGAAGTATTGCAAACAGGCGGGGAAATGAAGAACGCTAAAACAGTCAGAGGTATCACAGCGGGGAATAGGTACGAAAAGTACAACAGCACAGAAAGAGAGCTTATTAAAAACGCGGTGCAGACTTACAGCGGTTATGCCAAACACATCTACATAACAGAGGGCGTAGGAGATTTAGGAGTAAACCAAATCAGAGCGACAGTAGAAAAGCATACGCGTTATACAGGTAACACCCCCTTAGTTATCGTAGACTATTTACAAATACTAGCACCCGCGAACGAGAGAGCGACAGACAAGCAAAACACAGACAAGGCAGTCATGGAGTTAAAACGAATAAGCAGGGACTTTAAAACGCCCGTTATAGGTATCTCTAGTTTTAACCGCGACAATTACAATAACGCTGTTAGCATGCAAGCCTTTAAAGAAAGCGGGGCTATAGAATACTCTAGCGACATACTTATAGGGCTACAGCTCAAAGGAGCAGGGCAGAAAGATTTTGACGCAACAGAGGCGAAAAGCAAAAGCCCCCGCGAGATTGAATTAGTGATCCTGAAAAACCGTAACGGAAAAACAGGGGATAAAGTGCCGTTTGAGTTTTACCCTATGTTTAATTATTTTGTCGAAAACGACGCGCCAAAGTATATACAAGCGGAAAGCGATAGCGAGACAGACAAACATCAAGCAATCACTGAAGAGTACGAAGTTATACCCGTAGAAGGTAGCGACCTAGTAGAGATAAGGCGAAAAGAGAGTGAGTAGGAGCGTGCTTACATGGAGTTAGATTTTAGCAAAATAGACAGCATAGGAAGCCCTAAGAAACCCGCAGACACGTCTATAACAACAGACTATAGCGAACTACCCAGAGCGCCTAAAAAGCCCGCAGAAAGCAAACCAGAGGCGCAGAGCTTACAGAGAAAAGCAGACCATAGAAAACAACAGCTAGCAATAAGCGCGGACGTGTTAAAAGAGTATCAAGCAAATAAAAGGCTAACGACAAGCATAGTAGCTGAAATTAACCACGGCTTACAGCAGGGGCAGGACATATACGACCTATTTTTAAAGGCTGTAGAGGGCTTAGCATTAACCACCAACGACCCCGATTTAATGACGCGTAGCAAAGAGGCTATACAGTCAGTTTACGGCGTAGGGCTTAGGAAACCACGCGCAGTAGAGATAGAGAAACAAGAGACGCAGAAACGCCTAAAACGGCTCATAGAGAGCTTGGAAGAGGCTAGCGATATATCAGACCAGTTAAGGCTAAAAAGAGCGATACAAGCGCACCAGAAGCGCCTAGACAGTCTATAGATCATTACAGAAGCACCTAGTAAAATGGGTGCTTTTATTATGTAGTATTATGTTTTTATGATATACTCATATATGAAAATAAACACTTGATAAGAGAAGGAAAAGGCGGTATAATAGATACAGATAAGTATATACACACAACAGTATACACATAGAAGGGTAAAAAGCTATGAACGAATTACAAGCAGTAGGATATAGGGGGCAAGAGTTAGCTGTTACAACCGCTATAACCTATGATACATTTGAAAGATTTATTAGCTATTTAGACGCTAGCCCCAAGACAATAGAGACATACACAAAAGCCCTAAGGCAGTTTTTTAACTATATAGGCGTACATGGTATTAGAAAACCGCAGAGGGAAGACGTACTAGCCTTTAGGGACGACTTGAAGGCGAGCGGGTTAAAACCTACGACCGTACAAAACTACATCACAGCTACCAGAATATTCTTTAAATGGACAGCACAAGAAGGACTATACCCAAACATTGCCGAACATGTTAAAGGGGCTAAGTTAGACAAAAACCACAAAAAAGACTACCTAACAAGCAGGCAGGCTAAAGAGGTGCTAGCAGGAGTGCAAACAGACAGCGAGGAAGGGCTAAGAAACTACGCTATACTTTCTTTAATGGTTACAGGGGGGCTACGCACTATAGAAGTATCAAGAGCTGACGTAGAAGACCTAAGAACAGTAGGGGAAAGCACTGTATTATATATCCAAGGTAAAGGGCGCGAGGAAAAAACCGAGTATATCAAGATTAGCGCACCAGTAGAAAAAGCTATTAGATCATACCTAAAAGCGCGTGAGAACGTAGAAGAAGGGCAACCGCTGTTTACAAGCACTAGCAATAATAGCAAAGGTAAGCGAATTACTACACGTACTGTTAGCGGGGTGGTAAAAACCGCCCTAAGAAACGCAGGGTATGACAGCGCGAGGTTAACAGCTCACAGCCTACGGCATACAGCAATAACACTAGCTTTACTTGCAGGGCGTGAAATAACAGAGGTGCAACAGTTTGCTAGGCACGCTAATTTAAATACAACTATGATTTATAACCACGCACTAGATCAAGCTAAAAATGGCTGTAGTGACGCTATTTCAAGTGCTATATTTTAAACATACAGATATTACTATACACACAAACACATACACAACATAAAAGGGGTTAACAATGAAAGTTATAACTGTTATCAATCAGAAAGGCGGGGTAGGTAAAAGCACAACCGCCCTAGCTTTAGGGCATGGCTTACAAGCTAAAAAGTATAGCGTGCTGTTTATTGATCTGGACGCACAAGGGAATATTAGTTACACACTTAACGGGAATACAGACGGCTATAACACGCTAGGCATTTTACAGAGGCCAGAAACAGCCCCGCAGGAGATACAACACACAGAGCTAGGGGACATTATACCAAGCACACCCGCACTAAGTGGGGCAGACAGTATTTTAACATCAACAGGAAAAGAGTATAAACTGAAAGAGGCGCTAGAGTTTGTTAGCAAGTCTAATAATTATGATTACATAGTCATAGACACCCCGCCAGCGTTAGGAATATTGACTATCAACGCTTTAACCGCTAGCGACTTTGCTATTATACCCGCACAAGCTGACATATACAGCTTACAGGGTATTTCACAGCTTAACAGCACTATCCAAGTGGTGCAAAAGTACACTAACCCAGCTTTAAAAGTGCTAGGTATCGTATTAACTAGATATAACGCACGCTCAACGCTCACTAAAGAACTTACAGACCTATTAGAGAACACAGCAGGGCAATTAGATACAAAAGTGTTTAAAACCCGTATACGCGAAAATATAGCCGTTAAAGAAGCGCAGGCAATCAAGCAAAATCTTTACACATACGCACCAAAGAGCAACGCTAGCAAAGACTATACAGCGCTAGTAGAAGAAATAGAAACAGACATTATTTTTTAAAGGAGTATGATCACATGGCTAAGAAAGACTTTTCAAGCATAGCTAACCCCGCTTTACAATTTATCAGTACCCAAGACGCTGAACAACCGAAGAAAGAGACAGCCCCAGAGGGTTACAAAGTAAACCCCGCGTACATAGAAAAGAAAAGCAGGCGGTTACAGTTGCTAATGCAACCTAGTCTATATGATCTACTGAAAACACGCGCAGTAGAAGAAGGAACTAGCGTAAATAACTTGATACACGAATTACTAGAGGAGGCAGTGAAATAATGGAAAATTTAAAAACGTTTTTGATAATCGGCGGTATTTCTGCATTTGCTATGTTTTTGTTTGCGTTTTATGTAATGCATATGCCGTTTAATTTAGCGCTTTTCTTGGCGTCGATAATACCTATTACTATGTTAGTTGTATGGTTCCTTTCAAAATATCACGAACTAAAGAACAGGAAGTAAGAAATGGCAAATTTAAACACATACACCCTAGAAGAAGTAGAAGGCATTTTAAAAGTTACACGCAGGACAATTTACAACTACATAAAAAACGGGGACTTAAAAGCCGTAAAAATGGGTAAGTATTGGCGAGTAAGCGAAACAAATTTACAAGACTTTATAGAACACGGCACAAAGAAAAAAGGCTAGGTAAAAGCATTTATAACTAGCTAGCTGAAATATTTCTATTTCTGGAAATTAGTATTAGCGGAAGTAGAAACACACCAAAAATAAGGAGTAGATTAACATGGCGAATAGCAGAAAAGAAAAAAGTGAAGTAGTGAAAAATACAGATTTGGGAGCGCTAATTTTATTTTTTATAGTTATAGGGGTCGGAACACTAGCTTACTTTGCCCCTGAACTTGGGGACAGATGGACAAAGGTATTAGAAATAGTGGGCGCACCGTTTTCTTTAGGTTTAGGATTTTTTGCCTTTGAAAAAGCTAGCGATATGATTATTGAATACAGAAAGAATGTGGGGACAAATGAAGAGCCAAGAGACTAAAACAGAGTTTATAGCCCTACGAGCGCAGGGGAAAACATTTGAATACATAGCCAAAGAGTTAAATATTAGTAAGTCAACTTGTAGCGCGTGGGAAAAAGAATTAAAGACAGCTATAGCAGACTTAAAGCAGGAGCAACTAAACGAGTTATACGACACGTACTACATGACTAAAGAAGCCCGCATTAAGAAGCTAGGAGACATACTAGATAGAATAGACAATACATTGGATCAGGCAGACCTTGCAGAAGTGCCTTTAGAGAAGTTGCTAGACTTTAAATTAAAATATACCGAGGCTTTAAAAGCTGAATACGTGCATACGAGCGCTGTAACAGATTTTAGTGAACAAATGACCGCGCAAGACATTTTAAAAGCGCTAGGGAGCTTGCTAGAGCGCGTACAACGTGGGGAAGTATCACAAGAACAGGCTAATAGAGAAAGCACCATACTAGCAAACCTATTAAAAGCATTTGACGCTGTAGAGTTGCAGGCGCAGTTAGACGAGTTAAGGGCAACGCTGAATAGGAGAGGATAAAAATGGTAAATAGACTGGATAGCCTTATCAGAAATAAAAAACTGACAGGGGCAGAAGTTGGGCGGTTAGTCCTATCCAACGTTATACATATCTACGCTAGAGCCTTAGCGGGGGAAAAAGACCCTAAACCCCTTTTTTCACAGGCTAGCCTTGATAACATGGTAAGCGAAATAGAAGGCTCACATAGCATATCTATATTTAACCGCTATATCGCTTTAGGGCAATGGTTAGAAAAAGAAGGGGTTAGGGCTACAGGATACTACTATTCTTTTCAGTCTGCTATACGTGGCTATATGTTGCCTATTAAAGCAAGCTATACAGCAGAACAATACCTAGCAGACGTAAACGCCCGCCCCTTGGTTATGACGCAGGAAGAATACGATAAAGAAGTATCGGACGCTTTAACTGACTTTTTAAAAAGTC
This sequence comes from Streptococcus sp. 29887, assembly GCF_032595075.1. NCBI lineage: Bacteria > Bacillati > Bacillota > Bacilli > Lactobacillales > Streptococcaceae > Streptococcus > Streptococcus iners. Next base: position 6,810 of record NZ_CP118736.1, read on the forward strand.
ATGGCGATTTAACTTTAGGAGAGCTAATAGACAGCGCTTTAGAACGCCTTTATTTTGAATATAAAGAACACCCAAAAAAACAAACAACTTTTAAAAAAGAGTTGGATAAATTAGCGAAAATACACGCTTCAGAAGAGATTATAAAACACTTTAACCAGCTTTTAGGGGAAGAAGAATATAGCGAAGGCGTGACGCTTGCCGACTTAATCGAAGACGGCTTAGAAGAAGGTTTTTTCTTTCCTTACGCTTTTGATTTGTGGGTTACTGACAATTTAGAGGATAAAGAGATAAAAGACCGTGACAAAAAATTCCTAAAAAAACACTATGGCGATATTATACAGGTAGCATTATCTAAAATAGGGGAAGAAATACCTAAAATTAGCGATTTTAAAGATTTTAGCGAAACTGTTATTAGCGCAGAAAAAGCCTATAAAATAGATTTGGTCGGTTTTAAAGAAACCGCAAAAGGGGCTAGCATGGTAGACCATGACATAACAAGGCGCGGGGTTCTGATAAAGTCAGAAAAACATAAGCCAATTTTTGGGAACTTTTTCGAGGTTGGGCTTATGGATCTTGTCGCTGAAAATGACAACCTAGAAAACCTTATAGCAGATAAAGAAAAACAGGCTATTTTAAACTACCAACGGAAACAGATTAAAGACGCTTATATCCGTTTATTAGCTTTTAATACCGTTGTAGATGTTTTAGCTAACAACCTTAATATAAAAGACTTTGCAACACTCAAAGAACAAGAGCGAGGGACTATAGAGTTAATCAACGCAGTTAATGGAACCTTAGAAATCTTTAAAGAGTTTTTACAAAATCAAAGCATTGTTACATGGACGGATAACCTAGAAGCTAAACTAGAGCTTTTTAATGGCTGTTTAAAACCTATTGACCTTGATAAATTGAAAATACCAGAAGATAGAATAACAGCGTTAAATAGTATTTTAGACAATGACTTAGAAGCATTTGACAACAAAAAACACCCAAATTTAGACATCATAGAAGAACTGATAGAGGGGGTAGGCAATGAATAAAAAAGAAACCCCTAAAACGTTTGATTTATTAACACGTAGTATAGATCCCAGATTAGACATCACAACAGGGCTACACGTTGAAGAAATAGAAGCCCCTATCTTTGCCCCTATGCTTAATGGAACAGTTACTAACACACTTGCTACAATTGGGCGTAATGCAGTACCTACCAGAATTAACCCGCTTGCAAATAACGAGGCTACTATAGAAAATGGGGACGTTAAGGTTTTTATAGAGAAATACTCAGACAAGAAAAGCCTTAAAGTTGGGGTAGTGAAGCTACTAGACTTTTTAACGGTGGGTTTAGCCAAAATCAACCACTACAGGGACAAAGATATAGCTAACTTACAAAATACCGTTACATTTTCTATAGATGATTATATGGGGTATTTGGGAGTAGCTAACCCAAATAGTAAGAGCACCCGCGATCAAATAAGAAGACGTTTAAAAGATGAATTAGACACGCTTTACAGCATATCTTTTAAGTGGAAAGAAAAGAGTAGGGATAAAGTGGAAGACTATGCTAAAATGCGACTTTGTGAAGCACAGGGAATAAAACGAGGCGTAGCCTCATTTACATTTACTACTAGCATGGCTTACTATTTAAACCAGTCTTACATTATGCAGTACCCGTTAGACCTACTAGCTATTAGCGAGCGTAACCCTAACGCTTACCCTATAGCCCGTAAATTAGCGCTACACCACAGCATAGACAACAACCACAAAAAAGGCACTTCTAACATTATAAGCGTTGCTAAGTTGCTTGAAAGCACCCCAGAAATACCAACAATAACCGAAGTTATGGGAACTGATAGAGCATGGGGCAGACGTATAAAAAACGCCTTAGAGAAGGCGCTAGACGCTATAGACGGGGTTATTAGTTGGGAATACAGCAACAGTAAAGGCGTACCACTGACAGAGAAACAGTTAGCAATGGCAGACTATGAAACATTTAGCAAGCTATACATAAAGTTTGACATACTAGGCGCACCAGATCCAACACAGCGGATTGAAGCTAAAAAAGCCAAAACTACAGCACGTAGGAAAGCGAAAAAGACAGATACAAAAAAAGAGGAGTAGCCTAACAGCTACCCTTTTTTATTGGATATACATTTATCAGTATACACATATACAATCTATACAAGAATGCGCGTGACTATACGCGACTATACAGATATATTTTAAAGTGGTATAATATCAGAAAGGAGGTGCTACTATGCACGTTTTAGAAAAAAATACGCAGGTTAACTTTAAAACCAACAGCGAACTATTAGAGAAAGCTAAAGCGATTATCACAGCCCAAAACCTTGACATGACCGCTAGCTTTAATTTGTTTTTAGAAAATATCGTAGAAAATAAAGCCCTACCATTTGAGACTGACACCGATAAAGAACGGGCTGAATTACTTGCAGGCTTACGGGCTGAAATTGCTAAGAGCTTTGACGATTTAGAAAATGGGCGAGTATATAACGCTAACGAAGTGAGGGCTAACCTTGGTATCTGACAACAAAAACTATAGCCTTATTATTCCTGAAACCGTACAAGATCAACTAAAGGCGATAAAAAACTATATTGAGACTACTTACTTTTCAGAACAGGCAGGGGCTAACACCGTTAATAATATCCTTTACGGTTTAGAGCGTCTGGAGCTTTTCCCAGAAGCAGGATTTAACGCAGATGAAAGAGTAGGGGAAACCATTTACCCGCCCTATAATACCCGTTGCATTGTTTTAGGGGACTACCTAGCTTTCTATCACATTTTAGAGGATAAAAAAGCCGTGTTTGTTTCTGATATTATCCATAGCAAACAAGACTACATTAGACTATTTAAGAAAAAATAAACGCCTTAAAAAAGGGCGTTTTTATTGTATCAAGCTAAAATACAGTAAAGTACAGTAGAATATAGTAGCTGTAGCCCCCAAAATAAGCGCTGTAGGACGTTTTACGAGCGGTACGCCATTTATACCAGAGTACACAAAAACACGCGCAGAGAGCCAAAAATGGACGTTTTCAGACATTATTAGGGGGCGTTTTTTGTAAAATTTTATAAAAAAGGGTTGAAATTATGGCTGTACTGTTATATAATATAGGTACAGCCGATATATAGAAAAGAGGTGAAGAAATGGCTGAACGAGGTAGACCTAAAAGCGACAACCCCAAAAGCAGGCGTATTACTGTTAAAGTTACTGAAAGCGAGTTTAGCAGGGTAGAAGAAGTAGCCACTAAAAAGGGGCTTACTAAGTCTGAGGCAATGCTACGAGGTATAGAACTTTTAGACGCTGAAAAATAAAAAAAGCCCGTCCCGACGTCTGGAAAACAAAGGACAAGGCACACACGAAAAGAAACCTTTTCTGAAATCTATTCTATCAGAAACGGCTTTCTTTGTCACACAACAAAGGAGCTTTTTATATGGCACAAACTCAAAAAGAACTTAGAAACGCTTTACGAACATACAAGGCACGTAACGGCTTAACGTGGGCGCAGGTAGCAACATTGTTAGACGTCGCCCAAGATACCGCTAAAAAGTACAGCATGGGAAAAGGCGCTATCCCAGAACACATAGCAACCCGCCTAGCCTTGCTGATAGAAGACGAAAACAAGCCTTTAAAAACAGGGGCTATTATCGTAAAGATTTTAGCCCGATTTTTATAAAAAAGCATATAATGCGAACAGCAAAAGCATATAATGCGAACAGCAAAAGCATATAATGCGAACAGCAAAAGCATATAATGCGAACAGCAAGCGATTTTGTAAACCCTTGATATTACTGACTTTCTAAGGGGTCAAAATTTTCAATACTATTAAAACTATTAAGACTATTAAGAGCACACGCCCGCAACTCTAGCGAGCGGGCGAATGCTATAATAAAACCAGTAAAAAGAAGCGGGGCGGGGGTGCCTATCTTTTTAAAGGCTAAAAAGAACAAAGGAGCTAAAAGTT